>DUNY01000141.1 GCA_012839145.1 Thermoanaerobacterales bacterium | reverse complement strand
TTACACCCATCTGAGCAAGCCCCTTTAAGTGTAGATCTATAGGTCTGGGACCTATTTCACACCCACCGGGATAAGATACTTTAACCTTACCAAACCTACCCAATAATGCGCCCATAAGAACGATTGATGACCGCATCTCTCTCATTAGGTGCTCGGGAACACTGGAACAATAAACATTTTTTGAATCAACCTCAATGATATTTTCCTTTTTTACTATATCGGTACCCAAATGTGATAATATTTTAGCCATAACTTCGATATCTTTAATTTTCGGCACATCACTGATCGTATTTTTTCTACCGTTCAGTATTGTGGCAGCCAAGATGGGTAGACTGGAGTTTTTAGAACCCTGAACCTTTATCTTTCCAGAAAGAGTTTCTCCGCCTTTAATAATATACATACCTGTTTAATTCACCTCCAGAATATTACCGAATACCTCCTTTGGGCAAGTTTTTAATTTGTCAACAATACCATAGGCTGTATCACTTATATCCCCTGCCCCTATAGTTAAAATGTAATCTCCCGGTAAAGCCTCACTAATTATATAGTCGGGAATATCTTCTTTTTTTTCTATGAACACAACTTTTTTACCGTTATTTCGGACTGAATCAATAATTAGTGCCGAGGATACTCCAGTTATAGGTTTTTCTCCAGCACTGTATATATCAGTTATTATTACTTCATCAGCTTCAGTAAAAGCATTGCCAAATTCTTTTGCCAAAAATTGAGTTCTGGTATACCTATGGGGCTGAAATATTGCATATATTTTTCTAGGGCTGCAGCTTTTGGCAGCCTTCAATGTAGCATTTATTTCTGTAGGATGATGTGCATAATCATCAATGACTCTTATTCCTCCTACATCACCTATTATTTGAAATCTACGTTGGACCCCTTGAAATGTTTTTATTGCCTCAATCATACCTTCAGCACAAATACCTATACGATTTCCCACAGCTACAGCAGCCGTGGCATTAAATATATTATGCAGCCCAGGTACATTTAGCTCCATTTCTGCCAATATTTTATCTCTGAAGTAAATGTCAAAGTGGGTTATTAACCCATCCATCCTTATATTTTTAGGCATGAAGTCCGATGGATAATTCTTTCCGAAGGTATAGTACTCTTTATCAATATCTTTTATCAGTTCACGGACATACTTATTGTCATTTCCTAAAATAATAAAACCGTCTTTTTTAACATTATCAACAAATGTTTTAAAAGCATTTTTCATAGTATCCATATTTTTATAATAATCCATATGGTCATTTTCTATATTAGTTATAACTGCAATATAGGGATTTAACTTTGTGAAAGAACCGTCACTTTCATCAGCTTCAGCCACAAGATATTCTCCCTTTCCCAAAGTTGCATTTCCACCAATATCGTTTAATTCGCCACCAATAATGACAGTAGGGTCGAATCCATTTTTTTCCATTATCAGGGATATCATTGATGTAGTAGTTGTTTTCCCATGAGCTCCTGATACTGCAATTCCTTTTTTTGGGGACATCAGCAAACTTAGCATGTCAGCTCGATGTACCACCGGAATATTTGATTCTATAGCTTTTACATATTCAGGATTTGATTTTGGAATAGCAGATGATACCACCACCGTGTCTGCTCCTTCAACATTTGACACATTGTGACCGATGAATACCTGAGCACCGGCATCTTGTAGTCGGATCAATGCTTCAGATACTTTTAAATCAGAACCGGAAACAGTATATCCCATATTCATCAATATTTTTGCTATACCGCTCATGCCTGTACCGCCAATTCCAATAAAATGAATTCGATGATTATTCCCTGTCAAATTATTCGCTCCTTCCACGAAACCAGACGATTGTTATATATATATATTATGCAAAAATACTTAAGGTGTTACTATATTATCGCTTGTACAAATTCATATTAACAT
>DUNY01000176.1 GCA_012839145.1 Thermoanaerobacterales bacterium | reverse complement strand
TTACATTCAGGTATATAATATACATGGAAACTAAATCCGAGGTATTGGAAGTTCCGATGCGGAGGATACAAAAGTCCATAGGAGCCTTGTTGCAAGGATTTGTTCTGAGCAAAGGGGCGAAGGACCGGAAGCGGCATATTGTGAACATAAAATGCATAACAAGCGCGTTGACCTTCGGCTTTTGCCGAAGGTTTTTTTATGTCATTTAGGGTCTCTTGGGTGAAATGAAAATGATGTGGGCGAATAGCATTCCCTACAGGAAAAAGGTTGTTTAGGAATTTCGATTACTGTTAGTGGCAGCATCGATTAAATTAGTGCTATGACCGACAAGCCGGGGAAGATAAAGGTCATCAGTGTAAAATCAGCTATTTTTCATTACTGTTTGCGCGTCGGCGGCAGCAGGTGGAATGGAGGAATTTATGGATATTTATCAACTTGTAGACCATATTTGCTCGGGATATGTTCCAAATATCAATGAAATAGAGCAGCTGCTTAACAGTTGTGAACCTGAAACATCTTATATTTTTAATGCAGCCCATAATATTGCCTTAAAGTATTGTTCAAACAAAATTCATATCAGAGGGATAATAGAGTTCTCCAACTACTGCCGTTGCAGCTGTGCCTACTGCGGCCTTAATGCTGAGAATCAGGAGCTGAAACGTTATCGTATGGACCCTCAAGAGATAATCCATGTGGCTAGAGAGGCTTGGGATGCAGGATATAGGACCATAGTCCTTCAATCGGGTGAAGATTTATGGTACACGAGAGAAAAGATATCCTTCATTATCAAGGGCATAAAGACCATTGGCGATATAGCAGTAACCTTGAGCGTAGGTGAAAGGGATTATGAAGACTACAGGCAGTGGAAACAAGACGGAGCAGATAGATTTTTGCTGAAACATGAAACCATAAACCGAAAGCTGTACAACAGACTTCATCCTCACTCTGCCTTAGAGAACAGAATTCTTTGTTTATGGGAACTTAAAGAATTGAAATATCAAACGGGCAGCGGTTTTATGATAGGCCTCCCTGATCAAACACCAAAAGATATTGCTGAAGATATTCTGTTTTTAAAAAAATTGGATGTGGATATGGCAGGAATCGGTCCGTTTATCCCACATAAAGGCACTACTTTGAGGGATAACCCGGCCGGAAGGGATGCAATGAGCCTCAAGGCCTTAGCCGTGACAAGACTGATTTTAAAAACCGTGCACTTACCGGCAACCACCGCTCTTTTGACATTGGACGGTGAAGGTGCACGAAAAGCATTCACTGTGGGAGCAAATGTCATCATGCTAAAGTTGGAATCTTACAAATACAGAAGGCTTTATGAGATATATCCCAAGGAGTTCGGTGAAGAAAATAACATAAAACAGGAAAGGCTGAAAATTGAGCAGTTTATTGAAAGCATGGGAAAAGAAGTGGCTAAAAACCGCGGAGATTCCTTAAAGGGCAAGGAAAGGTTGTGGCAAAATGAATGATACACCGAGAGCTAACCGGCTTCATATAGGTTTATTCGGAAGGAGAAATACAGGCAAATCCAGCATGATAAACGCCATCACCGGGCAGGAGACGGCTTTGGTTTCTGAGCATCCAGGTACCACCACTGATCCGGTATATAAGGCCATGGAACTTTTACCAATAGGGCCTGTGGTATTTATTGATACAGCGGGTTTGGACGACATAGGGGATTTAGGTAAGCTTCGGATAAAGAAAACTCTTGAGGTCATGGATAAAACCGATCTGGCTCTGATGATATTTTCTCCCGGAAATACAGATTTCACCTTAGAACAAAGCTGGTGTCAGGAACTTACGGCAAGGAAAACACCTATTATCGGTGTAGTCAATAAAATCGATGAAGAAGATGTTGACATGGGAGATATTGAGAAAGAATTTGATTTTCCCTTTATCAAAGTCAGTGCAAAAGCAAGAACAAATATCGGGAAACTGAAAGAGATGATTCATCTAAACGCTCCTATGGATTTTGAACTGTCCACTTTAGTGGGAGATGTTATTAACCCAAAATCCCTAGTAGTTTTGGTAACACCTCAAGACATACAGGCCCCAAAAAATCGCCTGATTCTTCCTCAAGTGCAGTCCATTCGGGATATACTTGACCACAACTCCTTGGCTCTCGTGACAAAGGACACAGAACTTCGGGATTTGCTGAACTGCCTTA
>DUNY01000059.1 GCA_012839145.1 Thermoanaerobacterales bacterium | reverse complement strand
GCTGACTATGATGTTGAGAAGGCTGAGCGAGGAATAGTATATATTGATGAAATAGATAAAATAGCACGAAAATCAGACAACCCTTCAATTACCAGAGATGTATCAGGCGAAGGCGTACAGCAGGCTTTGCTCAAGATATTGGAGGGGACTGTAGCCAGCGTTCCTCCACAAGGTGGACGTAAGCATCCCCATCAAGAGTTCATTCAAATTGACACCACTAATATTCTTTTCATATGTGGTGGAGCTTTTGAAGGCATAGCTAAAATCATTCAAAGCAGAATTGGAAAAAAATCAATAGGATTCGAAGCTGAAATCCATAGTCAAGAGCAGAAGAACATAGGGGAGATTTTAAAAAACATGATGCCCGAAGATTTGCTGAAATATGGCATGATACCGGAATTCGTAGGCAGGCTTCCGGTCATTGTGACACTATCAGCTTTGGATGAAAAATCCTTGATAAGAATATTGAAAGAACCGAGAAATGCATTAGTAAAACAATATCAGAAACTATTTGAGATGGATAACTCCCAACTGGAATTTACCGATGATGCTCTGGTTGTGGTAGCTCAAGAAGCAATCCGAAGGAAGACCGGAGCTCGAGGTTTAAGGTCCATAATGGAAGATATCATGCTGGATATCATGTATGAACTTCCGCACAGAACTGATATTGCTAAATGTGTGGTAACCAAAGAAGTAGTAATGAATCGTGAGGAACCGATTATAGTAACATCTGACCGAAAAAAAGGCAAAAAGAAAGAAGTGACAGCATAAAAGCTGTTAAAAATAAAGGGCAGTCCCAGATTATCCAAGGGACTGCCCTTTATTATTTTGCGAATGAATATTAGGGGACGGATCCAAATTATTCACTTTTCATTAAGAACATTATTTTAGATTATTGTTTATGCGTCCTTTTCCCAGAAAAAAGGTTATAAAAAAACTGCTATTAATAAATAATATAAACAGCGATTAGTTGAATGTTAAAGCTCGATAAGGGAGGAACTTCCATATGAATGTGACATTGAACGTATTGAGCCTGATTCAAATATTTTTCGCCATCGTTATCGGGCTTTACTTTTTAAATTTATTAAAAAGTCAACAAGGGAGTAAAGTTGCTGTTGACAGAGAATCCCGCAAAGAAATGGAAAAACTACAAAAAATGAGGCAGATTTCTCTCACTGAGCCTTTGTCAGAAAAAACCAGACCTTCAACTTTTGGTGAAATCGTTGGTCAATCAGATGGCTTAAAGGCATTGCGAGCTGCATTATGTGGACCTAATCCCCAACATGTGATATTATATGGCCCTCCGGGTATCGGGAAAACTGCCGCAGCAAGACTTGTGCTTGAAGAAGCAAAGAAAACTCCCGGCTCCCCCTTTGGTCCTGAGGCAAAGTTCATAGAAGTGGATGCTACTATCGCTAGGTTTGATGAGAGAGGGATTGCCGATCCCCTTATTGGATCTGTTCACGACCCAATCTATCAGGGTGCGGGTCCACTGGGCATTGCCGGGATACCACAACCAAAGCCCGGTGCTGTTACCAAGGCTCATGGTGGACTACTATTTATTGATGAAATAGGAGAACTACACCAGATTCAAATGAATAAACTCTTAAAGGTACTGGAAGATCGTAAGGTTTTTTTGGAAAGCGCATACTACAGCAGTGAAGACGTAAATATACCTCGACATATCCATGAAATATTTGAGAAAGGCCTACCGGCGGATTTTAGATTAATCGGTGCTACCACTAGAACTCCTGAAGAAATACCACCGGCCATACGCTCTCGCTGCCTTGAAATATTTTTTAAACCACTGTCACCTGAGGATATAGATATTATTATCAGGAATGCTGTAAATAAAATAAAATATGAAATTGACGAGTTATCAATCAACACTATAAAAAAATATGCCAACAATGGCAGAGATTCTGTGAATATTATCCAAATGGCGGCTGGGTTAGCCACTGCTGAAAATAGAAAGAGAATAGAAGCCAGAGATGTGGAATGGGTTATAAACAGCGGCCAGTATTCTCCTAGACCGGAAAGAAAGGTAAATCCCATACCACAAGTCGGTTTAGCCAATGGTCTTGCTGTATACGGACCTAATACAGGTATCCTTTTAGAGATAGAGTCAACAGCCATAAAAACTGAAAAAGGGAAAGGCACCTTATTGGTTACGGGTGTAGTTGAAGAAGAAGAAATGGGAGGAAATACTCATCGAATGAAAAGAAGGGGCACGGCTCGTGGCTCTGTCGACAATGTTATGACGGTAATCAGAAAATATTTGGGTTTAGATCCTCGAGATTATGATATACATCTAAATTTTCCCGGTGGTATTCCAATGGACGGACCTTCAGCCGGAGTAACAATTGCCGTATCAGTCTATTCATCAATAAAAAATATTCCTGTTGATAATTATGTTGCTATAACGGGGGAACTGTCAGTACGTGGCTATGTAAAACCCGTAGGCGGTGTATTGCCTAAAATAGAAGCTGCAAAAAGAGCCGGGGTCAAGACTGTGATAATACCGAAAGAAAACTGGCAAGATATTTTCAAAACTTTTGACCTGAACATAATATCCGTTGATCGAATTGAAGAAGTGATACAGCATGTGATATATTCGTTTAAGCAAGAACCTAGAAATACTACAATTTCAGTATAGGTATAAAGACGCAATGGGAGGATTTAATAAAGTTATATCGAATAAGTAAACATGAACATAATCGATCTTTAAAAAATCGATATATAGGGGGGATATAATGGGGAAAACAAACGGAATAAATCGAAACATACCGCTGTTGCCGCTTCGAGGATTGCTGGTTTTTCCAAATATGGTTTTGCATTTTGATGTGGGAAGGGATAAGTCAATTGGGGCTCTTGAAGAAGCGATGGTGGCTGATCAGAAAATACTGCTTGTAGCACAAAAAGATGCAAAAGTGGATTTTCCAAACAGAAAAGAGATTTATACTATCGGCACAGTGGCTAAAATAAAGCAGCTTTTAAAAATGCCTCAGGATACTATAAGGGTATTAATTGAGGGCCTTAACCGGGCCGTAATTGAAGATTACATTGAGACCGAACCTTTTTTTAAGGTACAAATTAGGGAAGTATACGAAAATGATGAAAAGGCAGACACTGAGGAAGAAGCCCTAATGAGAAGTGTACTTAGCCTTTTTGAACATTATATGGGTTTAACAAAAAAGTTACCACCTGATATCATTATTTCGTTAAACAATGTAACAAATCCGGGGCGTTTTGCAGATATTGTAGCGTCCCATTTAGCTATAAAAGTTGAAGACAAACAGCAAATTCTAGAAACCCTTTCCTTCAAAAAGCGATTGGAAGTTCTGTTTCAAATAATATCACAGGAAATAGAAATACTGGAAATAGAAAAGAAAATTAATTTTAGAGTAAAAAAGCAAATAGAAAAAAATCAAAAAGAGTTTTATTTAAGAGAACAGATGAAAGCCATTCAAAGGGAATTAGGTCAAAAGGATGATAAAATCGCAGAAGCAGACGAATACCGAGAGAAAATCATAGCTCTTGAAGTAGATGAAGAGCTGGAAGAAAAAATGCTGAAAGAAGTCGAACGACTGGAAAAAATGCCAGCTGCTGCAGCGGAAATATCCGTCATCAGGACATACTTAGATTGGCTTGTGTCCCTTCCTTGGAATACATCTACCGAGGACAGTGTAGACATTAAAGATGCAGAGGAAGTTTTGAATGAAGACCATTATGGTTTAACTAAAGTTAAAGAAAGAATTTTAGAGTTTCTGGCAGTACGCAAACTATCGGGGAGAATAAAAGGGCCTATATTATGTCTTGTAGGTCCCCCGGGAGTTGGAAAAACATCTCTCGCTCGATCGGTTGCCCGAGCCATGAACCGAAAATTTGTAAGAATATCTCTAGGTGGTGTCAGAGATGAAGCGGAAATCCGCGGTCATAGAAGAACTTATGTTGGCTCAATGCCCGGTAGAATAATTCAGGGTATGAGGCAGGCAGGCTCGAAAAACCCCGTATTTTTATTGGATGAAATAGATAAAATGAACGCTGATTTTAGAGGTGATCCTTCTTCAGCCCTGTTAGAAGTGCTGGATCCGGAGCAGAACAACAGTTTCTCGGATCATTATATTGAGCTTCCCTTTGACTTATCAAAGGTGTTATTCATTACAACTGCAAACACTTTATACAATATTCCACGGCCCCTTTTAGATCGTATGGAGACTGTGACAATTCCAGGATATACTGAGGACGAAAAAATCGAGATTGCTAAGCGGCACCTCATTCCTAAGCAACTTAAGGAACATGGTCTTTCATCAGCTGGTGTGACATTTAACGAGGACTCTTTAATTAAGATTGTAAGGAATTACACTAGGGAAGCCGGCGTACGAAATCTTGAGAGAGAAATTGCCAATATATGTCGTAAAATCGCACGGGCAGTGGTAGAAGGAGAAAAAACCACCATTGAAATCGACTCAGCAATGGTTGAGAAGTTTTTGGGAGTGCCACGTTATCATTACGGAACCATGGAAAAACAGGATTTGATAGGTGTAGCTACAGGCCTAGCCTGGACTGAAGTTGGCGGAGATATTTTAAATATTGAAGTTTCAGTTATGAAGGGTGAAGGAAAATTAATACTCACGGGAAAACTGGGTGATGTCATGCAAGAATCGGCTCATGCCGGTTATAGTTATGTAAGGTCTAAAGCCGGTACAATCGGTATTGATGAAAACTTTCATAAAAAGCATGACATACATATTCATGTTCCTGAAGGGGCAATACCAAAAGACGGACCTTCTGCTGGAATTACAATCACATGTGCGCTTATTTCAGCACTCTCAGCACGGCCAGTGGACAGGACCGTGGCGATGACCGGAGAAATAACTTTACGAGGCAGGGTTTTACCGGTAGGAGGTATAAAAGAAAAGGTATTGGCTGCCCACAGAGCCGGAATAAAGACTCTTATTCTACCTGAAGAAAATACCAAGGATTTGGAAGAAGTTCCACAGAAAGTAAAAGACGACCTTTGTTTTATATTTGTAAATACAATGGATGAAGTAATAGAAAAAGCAATTAAACCGATACCGGAGAAACCGGTGAATTTAGAAAAAAATGATTCCGAACATATCAATCTCTACACATCGTAAAAGCCATGTAAGGGAGCGGTTTAAGACCGCTCCCTTAAAAACTGACAAGTTGAACTAATCATAGGAACACTTGTGTAATTATATTAGAGATTATGACAATTAGGCGCCCTAAGTGCCTAATTCCACTTCGTTTTATTCAGAATTTCCATGCGGTGCCCGCACTACGATAAATGAAAGCACTTCCTGTCATTTTGATGGAGCAAAACGGCTGAAAAATCTTAAACAAGATGCTTCAGGCAAACCTTTAGGATGACAACAAAACAGGACTTTCATAGCAATGACAAACCCGGAATTTATTCAGATGCTTCCCTAGCACACAATTGATTTGATGGAGATAAATTGATGAAGGATATTGTCGATAAGATATCCTTTTTTTCGTTTTTGTCCGGTAGTATAATTAAGTTATAAGTGAGGAGGGAGATCATTGTTCAGAAACATGAAATATATTTGGGTAATGCTTTTGCTCACTGCTATTGTACCTATGGTCGCTTTCTTGTGGGGAGACAGTCTTATCATGTTTATTGCCCGGCAATCTATTAAACAAGCCGATGTTGCTCAGGCATTGGAATACTATCAACGACTTGAAACCTTTTTTCCGGCAAGTGGTCGAATTCCAGAAGCGCGGTTTTACAAAGCGGGAATCTTTATTCAAAAAAAACCTCATTCCGGACGTCGGATTTTTCGTTTTACCGGTTATAATGACAGAGTGATTTCTCAAAATATCATGGCACCGAATAATGATCAAGATATGATTGCAGCCTTAGATATCTTGCAGGAACTTGCTCAAACTGAGCTTGATAAAAACAATCGTTGGATAAAGAAGTATCTTCCTTGGTTTTTATCAAAAACATATTATGAGCTGGGTAAAGGGGATAAAGCATTAGAAATGCTCAGTTCCATTGATTATAGCGAACCGGAAGATTCGTGGCCTTTGACCACATGGACCAGAATTCAAATGGATAAAGGTAATTATGTTGAAATCATAAAAACCATCGATGAATATTTGAATGAGCTCAATAACTTACAGAAAGGCATGACGGCGGAGTTGTTGGAAATAAAGGGGGATGCAAATTTGGCATTAGGTAGACTGGAAGATGCCCAAAACTCATATAGCAAAGCAAAAGAATATGTGAAGAGCCAATTCGCGTGGCTTTGCCGTCAAAGGTTTATAATGTGTGTTAGACCGGAACTTCTAAAAGAAAATCTTGAAAATTCCCTGGATACAAAGCTTGGCAAAGTCGAACTTATTAGAGAACCG
>DUNY01000383.1 GCA_012839145.1 Thermoanaerobacterales bacterium | reverse complement strand
TATAATTCTACCATAAATATTTTTTTCATATCAGAGCAAAGGGCGGTGGGTGATGTGGACATTTCTGAGACAAAGCAAAGAATAATACAAGAATATGTTCCCGGAAAGCAAATCACGTTAGCACATCTTATTGCCAGTCCCGACCGTTCCCTTTATCATAAATTAGGCCTTGAAAAGACAGGAGCAATCGGCATAATGACCATAACCCCCAGTGAAGGAGCCATTATTGCAGCTGACATTGCTACTAAAGCCGCCGGTGTGGAAATAGGTTTTCTTGACAGATTCAGCGGTTCTCTTGTAATAACCGGAGATGTGGCATCAGTGGAGGCATCATTAAAACAAGTCATAAATGTCTTAAAGGAAGTTCTCAAGTTTTCTCCGGCTCCCATAACCCGTTCGTGAGGTGAACTTTATGGCAATTGCAGCAAAAGGTGTAGCGGAAATTTGCAGGCAATATGCAGACTTGAGATCCGATGATATAAAGATAATAGAAAAAATTGCGGAGATGCTGCAAATTACGGCAGATCTTACCCAGGCTGATATATTCATCGATTGTGTGACTAAAGACCCCAATGCCGCCATTGTGGTAGCCGAAGCCAAGCCCAGGACAGCCCGCTCTCTATATAGATTTTCAGTTGCCGGACAGCTGGCACTTAGAAAAAATGAGCCGGCTGTTTTAAGGACAATGCAAACGGGTTTGCCTACAATCGGTATGAGAGGTATCAGCCAGGAAGGTGTTCCCATCAAGCAAAGCGTGGTTCCCATCACCAACAAAAATGCCAGGACCATTGGTGTGCTCATAATGGAACAGGATATCACCGAACAGGTCTCTCAGGAAAAGAAAGTGAAGGATTTGATGGAAACCGCCGAACAGCTTTCGGAGACCCTTTTTAAGGTAACTTTTTCTGAAGGTAAAATATCGAACATCCTTCCCGATGGATTACTTATTCTTGATAAAAACGGGGAAATCACTTATTATAACATTGCAGCCCGGGATGTATTTAATAGGATAGGTTTTCGAGGTAAAGAAATCAAACGGAAGAAAATAGTTGACATACTCCCGGAACTGGATTTTAGATACGATGTTTTAGCGGAGCAAATGTATATAGAATCTCAAATAGGAGGATTAAACCTTGCCTTCACCTCCGTTCCCTTGAAAAGTTTTGACGAAACGGCAGCCGGGGCTTTGATGCTGATACGGGATATTACGGAAATTCGTGTCAAAGAGAAAGAATTGATGCTACAATCGGTGGTTATTAAGGAAATTCACCATAGGATAAAAAACAATTTGCAGACAGTTGCTAGTCTTCTTCGTCTCCAGGCTCGGAGAGTAGATTCCGAACAGACTAAAAAAGCCCTTCATGACAGTATAAGCCGTATTTTAAGCATCGCCGTGGTTCATGAAGTGCTGTCAAAAGAGGGCATGGACATGGTGGATGTGAGAAGTGTCTTGACTCAGATGATAGATATGATAATCCACAACATGGTGGACCGTGACAGGCATATAGTAATCAACCTTACCTGTGACTCTTTTACGCTCTTTTCCCGGCAAGCCACTTCACTGATTCTGATTATCAATGAACTTGTGCACAATGCCCTTGAGCATGCTTTTGTCAGAAGAGACCGCGGAATCATTAATATTGAGGTGAAACAGGAAGACTATGAAATACTGTTGGTAGTTGCAGACAACGGTATAGGATTTAATGAGGAAGATCTTAACAAATCCAACAGTTTGGGACTGAATATCATTAGAACACTAGTGGAAGAAGACCTAAAAGGAATTATTAATATAATTGGACAGCG
>DUNY01000251.1 GCA_012839145.1 Thermoanaerobacterales bacterium | reverse complement strand
GTGATTTCTTGTTGTCTTAAATTACTTAAAGTCAATTTTATGTTTTTTATTTGATCTTGTTTATCTGTAGAACCCAAATACTTTCCAAAAGCCATTAATATTTCATAATCATTGTCTGTAATATAAGAGTTGTTGTAAAAATCCTTCAAGGATTTTTCCCAAGCTTCACCAGCAGTCAGTCCGTTGCGGGAAGATAAGTTCTTTGCAGCCATAATAAAAAGCTCAGCAACATCTTTTTCGGATTTTTTACTTATACTTCTAAGGGCCTCTGGAAGCGGTGAATGCCCGTAATTTATTTCTGTTTCAAGCATCGAAAGGGCTACCTGTAAATTTCTTAAAGCTTTCGGTCGGTATTTATAATTACCTGCTATTGTAAACCCTATCATACTGCACGAGACAACAACCATAACACTGCCCACCAACTTTAGCCACATTTTATTTCATCACTTCCCTTTTCGATCAAATTTTTCAGACTTTTACTTTCCAGTATAGCTTCAACACTTCCTACACCGGAACTTGTTCCTAAAATTATATACCTATCGAATAAACCTCTATTTATCAATTTTCTGATTGTGGGTCTTTTTCTTATATCGTCAAAATCTAAGCCGTGCACAGTTGTTATTATGGTAACCCCTGCATTTATTGCCTCTTCAATAGCCGTCACATCTTCATTTCTTCCTATTTCATCAGTGGCTATTATATCAGGTGACATAGAACGAAGCAGCAGCATAATTCCCTTGGCTTTTGGGCAGCCGTCAAGAATATCGGTTCTTATTCCTACATCGTTTTGAGGGATACCCTCATAGCAGCAGGCAATCTCTGATCGTTCATCTATTAGGCCTATATTGAGACCTTTTATTCCAAGTCTATCAACTCCGGAACTGAGTTGTCTTACAAGATCTCTTAAAAGTGTTGTTTTACCGGCTTTTGGCGGAGAAATAATCAAAACATTCAGTAACTTCCCGCTGTCAATTATAAACGGCAAAACCCTGTCTGCAGTACCGATAATTTCTCTCGCAATTCTTATATTTAAGCTTGAAATGTGCTTAATTGTTTTTATATTTTCGTTTTCCAATAAAGCATGACCTGAAAATCCAATCCTATGGCCTCCGGATATGGTTATATAACCATTTTTCATCTCTTCTTCAAACGAATAAACCGAACACTGACTTATAAAATGAAAAGTTTTACAAATATCGTCTTTTGTAAGAATATAAGCTTTTCTATAATCTTTCGTTATTTCCCCATCAGGAGCAAGCATAAAATCTTGATCGCTTGCTACCAACATTAATGGCTTGGTTGGCCGCATTCTTATTTCTTCTAAATGCGAAAGAAAACTGATTGAAACTTTTTTTATCAATTCTGCTATATGAAGAGGCAACAGAGGTAATATCTCATGCTCCAAAATGACTTTTATCGCTTTTTCATTATTTGTACCTTTCACTGTCTTGTCCTCCTCTTTTTATAAATTTATATTTAAAGCTTTAGCTTATTATGACTGAGATTAAAAAAAAGAGAGGCAAACCCCTCTTTTTTTATAATATAAGTTGCGTACAACAAAATAAATATTAATTCTGGTACAGAAGTTACTACGTCATCTTTCATTCACAAAAATCTCTGTACTGAAATCAATAGTTTAAAAGTTTAGCCTTTTTTAGTATCTAATAAATGAAAAAACGGGTCCAAATTGAACCCGCTGATGCGTATAACTTGATTATAAAATAACAAAGCTGTTTAATCTTTATCATTTACCATGTTTTCAAAATCAATAACCGTTTTACAATTTGGACATTCAGCCTTGCCGTTGTCTATAAAGTCTTCATCGATATACACCGTTTCATGGCAATTAGGACAATCAGTTTCTATAAAATCTTCATCGTTAAAATCAAACTCATCGTCATCGTAGGCAAAGTCATCGTAGTCTTCATAGTCATCAAAATCATCATCATCATCATAAAACTCTTCTTCCAATTCACCAAGATCCTCATCAATGCTTTCTACGTATTCCTGAGTATCGTCCATTGTTATTTTTAAGTCATTAATGGTTTCAGCCATTTCATCCAAGACATTTATTATCTCGGACATAAGTTTTTTAACTTTTTCATCTTCGATTTCCAAACCTTCAGCAAGACCCTTTACATAAGATACTTTTAATCTGACATCATACATTTTTATTCCTCCCTTATTATGTTATACCCTACTTAAATACTCTCCTGTTCTTGTATCCACTCTTATTATATCTCCGATATTAATAAACAGAGGTACCTGAACTATTGCACCTGTTTCCAGAGTTGCTGGCTTAGAACCACCGGTAGCTGTATCACCTTTAAATCCCGGCTCGGTTTGCGATACTTCAAGTTCCACAAAAGTTGGCATTTCTATTCCTATGGAAATACCCTCATAAAACATAACCATCACTTCTATATTTTCCTTTAAGTAGTTGATTGATTCTCCTATTTGGTCCTTGTTTATGGCAATTTGTTCAAAAGTCTGAGTATCCATAAAATGGTATATATCGCCTTCGGAATACAGATACTGCATGGTTTTTCTTTCTATAATAGCTCGATTGAGCTTTTCTCCAGCTCTAAAAGTTCTTTCGAATACTTGCCCGGTTTTTATGTTTTTAATTTTTGTTCGAACAAAAGCAGCACCTTTTCCGGGTTTTACATGCTGAAAGTCTACTACCATATAAACATCGCCGTCGATTTCCACTGTTACACCGGTTCTTAAATCATTGGTTGAAATCAATAAAAACAACCTCCTTTACAAGCAAAATAATTGTTACAAGCATATTAATTGTTTTTCACTGTTTGTCAAATTTTCAAATCCGTTTTTAGTTATAACAACCATATCCTCTATTCTCACACCGCCATATTTTTCAATGTAAATTCCGGGTTCAACAGTCACTATCATGCCAGGTAAAAGATGACTTTCACCTTTTGGAGATAAACTTGGTGCTTCGTGAATCTCCAAGCCAACTCCATGGCCTAAGCCATGACCGAAGTAATCGCCAAAACCCTGTTTCGAAATAATCTTTCGGGCTACTGAATCTGCATCTTTACCAATTATGCCGGGTTTTATATACTCTATCGCTTTGATTTGGGCATTAAGAACAGTATTGTAAATAGAAAGTTGCCTTTCTGAAGGTTTACCTATAACTACAGTTCTAGTCATATCGGAACAATAGCCGGAAAAGCGTGCACCAAAATCAATAGTCACAAAGTCTCCCGACTGCAATATACGTTCTGATGGTGAACCATGAGGCAATGAAGTTCTGGGGCCGGAAACCAAAATAGTCGGGAAGGCTTTACTTTTTGAGCCGTTTTTCTTCATAAAAAATTCCAGCTCAGCAACTAAATCAAGCTCACTTACACCTGGTTTTATCAAACCCAAAATATACTCAAAAGCTTTATCAGTTATTTTTTGAGCTGATTTTATCAGGTTAATTTCATAAGAATCCTTTACAGTTCTCAGCTGTTCTATAAACCCATCTGTTTTTATAAGAGTTATATTCTTATAAGTCTCTACCAGTTCATCATACTCTTTAACAGTTAATGAGTGGCTTTCAAAACCGATAATTTTTAAACCTAAATCTTTTATGATATGAAAGGAAATCAAAAAAGGTGAGGTGCCTTTTTGCCTTTCTATGATTTCGAAACCCTGTGCTTCGTTCTTTGCTTGTTCAGTATATCTGGAATCGGTAATAATATAATTTTTTCTCCCTGTAATTATTATTAACCCTTCACCGCTAAAGCCACTTATATAATACTGGTTTTCCGGTTTATTTACAACAAATCCATCTATATTATTTTCAAAAAGCTTCTCTGTTATTTTTTTTATACGAGTTTTGTACAACTAATCCCCCCCTTTTTTTTCGAGTAAAAATTGTAAGCAATCCTTGCAAAGATACTATTGTGAGTATATCCCCCGGGGTTTATAATTATTCTCTTATAATACTATCATATTTCCTTTTTCTTGAATAGGGTTTTGACGTTTTACCGTCTTATTTATTAGGGTAAATAATAAAGATTTACTTTTATTACAAGTTCCCATAGTAGCGATGAGTTGACCACTGAATCTGAATCCCTATATGTTTTCAATTCAATTCCATAAATCCGAGAAATTCTCGAGTAGTTTTCCATTTCACTAAGAAAATCCAAGAGTGCATCATATTTACCACTGATTTTTATTTCAAAAGGGATAACATTAATGGTGACATCTTCAATATCTTCTGTCATGGTTCTTTGTGGATAAAGTGAAATTATGGTAATATTTGATGCGTTTGCCCATTTTTCAACATCTATTAAAAACTTGGGTATCTCTTTATTTTTTGGTACAGTATTAATAATATCCTTATATTTGCTGAGCGCGTCTTCATAGTCCATAGGGTTTTCATACATCCGCTTATATGCTGACTTTTCATTTATTATTGCTTGTAGTTGGTTATTTAAGTTGTTGAGCTCCATGATTCTGGGAGTTAATATAAAATATAAGCTAGATAATATGAAACAACTTATGAAAATAAATATTAGCTTCTGCACTCTATTTGTAAGAGGTCTTCCAAAAATTGACAAATTCATCATTATTATCGGTCCTTTGTTAAACCTATTACTATTTCAAAATTGTAGCCAGAACTGTTTCCGTCTACGGCCTCTATATATTGATGAGTAAACCCCAGGGAAACATCATTGATATTATCCAAGGTTTGTAATTCTTTCATAAACTGAGCCACATATCCGTTGCTTGAAGCATGACCTGCAATTATCAAATTATTAGATGCATTTATTCTTAAAGATGTTACGATAATTTCTTTCGGTGTTAACAATAAAATTTGATCTAGAATTTTAGAATAATTAATTGCGTTTTTCGTCAAGTTCTTGTGGATGTTTTGTCTTTTTCGATAATCCTTTAATATTTGCTCATGATTATTTTGATTTTGCATATTTACCTTCATATCATTTATGTCTTGGTAGGCTTGATGTATTTCTCTTTCAAAGCAAATTTTCCAATGTTTAATAAATACAATAGAAAATATTAATAAAACAACCAAAAAGCTTATTATAAAAATAAAAAGCAAACGACGTTTCTTCTTTGATTGATTAAGCAATACTTCCGTGGGAAGAAGATTTAATTTGTGCATATTCCTAACCTCTTAAAGCAAAACCAATTGCGCTGAAAAAATCCAGATGATTGCCATCAATTACAAGGTTTTTGCTTATGAAATCATATTTAAATTCCTTGCCGGTATAAACTTTAGTATTAAAAATTCTTTTTAAAACATCTTTGCAATGCTGTAATTCACTGCCTTGGCCTATTAAAACAATTTCATCAATTTGACGACTTTTGCTTTGTAAAGTATAGAAATTAAAGGTCCTAGAAATTTCAAGAATAAGATTTTTATAAGGCGGAGAAAGAAAACCAAGTCCGCTTGCGGTATGATCCGTCAGATTTGTGTTAGTTGATATCATGTTGAATATTTCTTTGCTAGTTGTGCTGTTATAACTAATGTTAAGATTTCTATTAAAAACTATTTTACCATCATCAACGATAGTCACTTCCCTGTTGCATGAACTCAAATCTATTATGGCGGTTACATCAGTTTTTTTTTGGGCTCTTAATACACGGGCGTTGGCGAGAGGATACACATCCAATGCTTTCAAAAAAAATCCCGCATCACCTGCAACTTCTATGTAATCTAAAATTATATCTTTAGGCACTGCTACCAGCAAAACGCGATAGGTGTCTTTTTGTTTTTCTAACAGTTCATAGTCACTTATATAATCGCTGTTCAATACTGTGGAAAACTCTTGCATTTCCCAAAATATAGCCTCTTTTAACTCCTTTTTGTTTAACAAAGGCAAAGTAACATGCCTAAACATTGCAAGCTTACTGGAAATTCCAATAACCACGTTGTTAGAGGGAAATTTTTTGTTTATTTTTGCCAAACATTGTCTGATAGCAGCTTTTTCTTTAGGCTTGCTAAATACTGTATCCCCTATTGGATTTTCCATTTGGTACAGACTTTTTATTATTTTATTATTTCCTTTGTTAACCAACTGTGCAGCATTAATTTTCTCTGCTCCCAAATCAATCCCCAAGTATGATGCTCTGAATAGCATTTTTCACCTCGCGATGACTAGTGATGTGGCTTTTTTGAAACAATATCTATTGCATTAAGCAATTGGATGATAACATCTGTACGGTATTGTCTGCTCAGAAGATCAGTCTTTGCATATACTTCTCCTTCTCTTGTTACAATGTATTTGGGAACTAGTCTGTTTAGGGCTATGGCCATTATATCCAAACGGCAGTGTTCACACTTGCACATATCCCTATCTTTTATGAGTTCATCAATTAATAGAGCTACCACATCTTCCATATAGTTTTTAAGCTTTAATTTATTATCTTTCATTTTTTATTCCCCTTGTCATAAAAAAAGATATATTTACTAAACAATATACTTTCTAATCTATCCAGGAGCCAAAAGGTGCTGCTTTTGTCCTTATTACTATATTTCCACTCTCTGTCTCTGTTGACAAAAATATCTCTATATAATTTTTACCTTTTGGTTGGATAAATTTTAACTGACTTAACTCAGCTATCGGATTTATTCCTGTGTTTTTTTTTCTATAGAGCATTCCATTTTCAAGATAGTATATAACCACCTCTTTATTACCGGTAATTGTTTTAATTTCTTTTTCTGATATTATCTCAACACTTTTGGCCTGTTTAACTGATGTGGACAGCCATAGGAAAGCCTGTCTTGCATTCTGCTGTACGAAAAGCCTGTCATTCTCACGCTCATAAGCCTTTTGCCCGGCAGTGTATAGACTGAAGACTGTAGTCAAAACCAAGCTTAATAGTGCTAATGAAAGAATCAATTCTATCAGTGTAAATCCTTTTATATTATTAGTATTGCCCCCTGAATGTCGCAATGTTTACCACTCCGTTATCCCCTTGCACATTGACGGTAATTTTTAAAAGATTTGTGTACTCTATTTGTATCTTCACACTACGTTGAAAGTTATAATCGTGAGATTTTACAGCTTCATGCTGCTCTCCGACATTTGCCTTTATTTCACTAAAAGAAAGGGATTTCATTTCCTCTATTTTCTCTTGGGCTAATGCTAAAGCAACCATCATTTCTCTACTTTTTATATTTGAATATACACTTTGAGATAAAAGAGTGCCTACAGGAACTGTGATTAAGGCTAATATTGTTACAGCAATAATGATTTCAATTAAAATGAACCCTTTATCAAACAATAATATCTCCATACTATGGAGGTGCTTTTCCAATCCTCACCCTCCCGGTAGCAACTGAAACAATCACATAAAGTGTGTTTTTACCGCTTTTTATAGCAATGGTTCCTCCACGGTTGGGGGCACCTGTGGGATTAAAAACAAGTGTTTTATCAACATCGGCATAAGTTGTCCAATCAAAAAATACTCCAGAAGGTAAGTTTATCAACTTACCACGTCGACCGCAAAGGATTTGATAATTATCCCCTCGATCTAAATTAAACACAATTTTGTATGAGATACCTTCAGCTATGGTTTTTTGTTGAGCTAATCGGATATTTTGGGCAAGTTCCTTAGCTGCAACTTCTAGCTTATATTTTGCCAAGGTGTTTTTAAAATTAGGTATAACCATTGTAGATAATAGACCTAATAGTGATATTACCATTACTACCTCAATTAGAGTATAGCCATTGTAGGTCTTTTCTTGCCTGTGAATTTTTAATTTAATATTCATTTTAACGCTTTGTATCGGTTTTTTCCTCCTAGTCAAAATAGGTTGTAAATTTCAAACATAGGCATCAATATAGATATAACAATGAAGGATATTATAATGGTTAACATTATTATAATTACTGGTTCAATCAGTGCAATCCATCTTTCTTGAAGAAAGTTCACTTCATTCTCGCAAAAGGATGCGGCTTTTCCAAACATTTCTTCTAAGGCTCCCGATTCTTCGCCAATAGCTATTAGCTTAACCATCATGGGAGGAAATATTTTTCCGGTCATAAGTTCGGATAGGTTTTTGCCTCGTTTTAGGCCAATTCGCATGTTTAAAATTTCTTTTTTTATAACTCGATTTTTTACAGTGTTACCGGCAACTTCCAAAGCTTTTAAGAGGGGAATACCACTGGAAACTAAGATATATAGAACACGAGCAACTTTGGATGAGGCAGTTTTTTTAGTTAATATACCTAGAAAAGGAATTGAAAGCTTTAAACGATCAATCTGGTATACTATTTCATCTGATTCCATGTATTTAAGCATAATTGACAGTAATATAAACAACACCATAACAGTTGCTATAAATAGTTTTGCTATGTTTGAACTTAGGAACATAAGCATTTTTGTTGCCTTAGGCAGCTGAACCCCAGCTGAAGAAAACATGTTTATATAGACAGGCAAAACTTTCGTTGTTAGAAATTTTACTACGATTAAAGACGTAACACCCAGTATACACGGATATGTCATAGCACTTTTTATTTTTTCATTCTGTCTTGCAATATCAGAATAATAAACTGATAATACTTTAAAAACATCACCTAAATTTCCTGAAAGTTCTCCAGCTTCAACCATATTTATGAAAACTTCGGAAAATGCATAAGGATGATTTCTGCATGCCTCTGTCAGAGTGTAACCGCACTTTATACGCCAGGTTATATCAATTAACGTATCGCGTATCTTCCTATTCTGCGTTTGTTTAGCTATGGAAGTAAGGCTTTCTAAAATGTTCACACCTGCATTAAGCATCACTGAAAACTGTTCACAAAGGACTGCCAAATCAATAGGATTGATTTTATTAAAGAAGACGGTAATTATATACGAAAAGCTATTAGTTTTTATTTTTTTAATTTTAACCGGAATAAAGCCTTTGTTCCTTATTTTTTTTGCAACGGAAAATTTATTTTCAGCTTCAAATATACCGCTAATTTTTTCACCCTCAAAATTTTTTCCTTCATAATAAAACAGGGCCAATAACATCATCCTTAACCGATACTTTCTTGAAAAATTACCTTCATTACTTCTTCGACTGTGGTAATTCCACTTTTAACAAGCTCTATACCATTATCTTTTATATGCTTATAACCAAGATTACGGGAGGCCTCATCTATTTCTTGCAAGGTTGATCCCTTGGAAATTAATTCTCGATGTATGGAATGTATTTTAATCATTTCGCCTATTACAGTACGGCCACTATAACCAGTATAATTGCAACAATCACACCCTTTGCCTTTAAAAAGAGTAGTTTCCAAATCCTTAAATCCCAAATAAGCCCAATCATTTTCTGCTGCCTTATATTTTATTTTGCATTTGGGGCAAATCTTGCGAACCAATCTTTGTGAAATTACTCCAACAAGACATGATGCTAAGAGGTAGGATTCAATTCCCATATCTAGAAGACGAGCAATTGCCCCTGATGCATTGTTGGTGTGCAGCGTAGAAAAGACCAGATGGCCGGTAAGGGCTGCTCTAATGGCAATATCAGCAGTCTCTCTATCTCTTATTTCACCTATCATTATAATATTAGGATCTTGTCTCAAAATTGCTCGCAGCCCATTGGCAAAAGTTATCCCACTTTTGGTATTAATTTGTATTTGATTAATACCGGGAAGAGCATATTCGATTGGATCTTCAAGTGTAACAATGTTTTTGTTGGGTTTATTTACATGGTTTAGCATCGAATAAAGAGTAGTGGTTTTACCGCTACCAGTAGGGCCGCAGACCAATATCATACCATAAGGCAATTCTAACATCTTATAAACAATGTTCTTTTGTTTTTTATTAAACCCCAGTTGATCTATACTAAGCAAAAATCTGTCTCGATTTAATACTCTAAGTACGGCTTTTTCACCGTTAATTGTGGGAATCGTCGATACTCGAATATCTATTGTGTGGTTTTCCACTGTAAGCTTAAAACTTCCATCTTGCGGAGACCTTTTTTTTGTAATATCAAGACCTGCCATTATTTTAATACGTGTTATTACCGCTTGCAGTAATGCTTTACTAAAAAGCATTATTTGGACAAGTTCACCATCTAACCTATATCTAATACGAACATTTTTTTCCTGAGGTTCAATATGAATATCACTGGCATTTTTTTTAACTGCTTGGTGTATTAAGGTGTTAACAAGATTTATTACTGGAGCCCTTTCTGCTTCTTCTTCCAAATCTTCATATTTATCATTCATTTCATTTATCACTATATCGGTATATGATTTATAATACATTTCTATAGCTCTTTGTATTTCCTTTTTCGTAGCGATAACAACCTGTACATCATGACCTGTAGCAATTTTAATATCATCAATGGCAAAAATATTAAATGGATCACTTAGTGCTAGTATCAATGAATTACCATCTTTTTTTATTGGCAATGCTGTATGTTTTCTTGCTAAGTATTCCGGCACTAATTTTATTACTTCAGGGCTAATGTACAACTTGCTTATATTTACACGGGCTAATCCCATGTTGAGGGCTAATATTTCCGTCATTTCTTTGTCTGAAATGAAACCTTCTTCTATGATTACCTCATCCAATCTCTTATCACTCTTAATTTGTATCTCTTTAGCTTTTTCCAGGTCTGTTCGTGTCATATATTTTTCGTCTAATAAATATTGCTCCAGGTTTTTCATTATCAACACAAGCACACTCCCTGCGCATGCGATATATAATTCTACTATTCAACAACTTTTTTGAAATTCCTTCCTCATTTTACAAAGTAGGATAAAAAAATAAAGCCTTTAACAGCTTTTTTTGATAAAATACAATTTCATCTGAGAAATGTCTTTATTAGGGTTAGGAGTGAAGCCAACATCCATCAGACGATAATTTTTTAAATTAGGATTCTTTTCTTTTAAATCTTTAACTATC
>DUNY01000452.1 GCA_012839145.1 Thermoanaerobacterales bacterium | reverse complement strand
TCAACCTGATTAATATAAGAGACTTTTCCCACGACAAACATAGGAAAGTTGACGACTATCCCTATGGCGGAGGGTGCGGAATGGTCATGAAGCCAGAACCGATTTTTGAAGCGGTAGAATATGTAGATAAAAAAATTAACACCATGAACCGCAGGATATTATTACTATCCCCACAAGGTAAAGTGTTCAATCAAACCCTAGCCCGTAATTTATCTAAAGAACAACATCTTATTTTTATTTGCGGCCATTATGAAGGTATAGATGAAAGGGTAAAAACAATAGTGACTGATGAGATTTCCATAGGCGATTTTATCTTGACCGGTGGAGAAGTCCCCGCCCTTGCCATTGTAGATGCCACTATCAGGTTTATACCGAATGTTTTAGGCAGCAGTGAGTCACCGGAAAATGAATCCTTTTGTGATGGGCTGTTGGAATATCCCCATTATACAAGGCCGGAGACTTACAGAGGTCTAAAAGTTCCAGAGGTGTTGCTTTCGGGTAATCATAGAGAAATTGAACTTTTTCGGCGAAAAGAAGCTTTAAAAAGAACTCGTAAAAAAAGGCCTGATTTATTTAAAAAAATTCAGTTAACGAATGAGGATAAAAAACTATTGGAATAAATACATTATTATTTAGTGGAAAAAAAGTTTATTCATTGTCAACAAAAAACCTTTATGTTATAATATGTCTTGCTCAATTGACTATTACGGAATACTTATATAAATGTAGAAGGAGGGAAGGCAGATGGATTTACTTACTCACGTAGAACAAGAACAAATTAAAAAAGACATTCCTGAGTTTAGATCGGGAGATACCGTAAGTGTCTATACAAAGGTTGTTGAAGGCAGTCGCGAACGGATACAGGTATTTGAAGGAACTGTAATTGCCCGAAAAGGCAGTGGTTTAAAAGAGACCTTTACAGTTCGCAAAATATCCTATGGCGTAGGAGTTGAAAGGATTTTCCCTTTAAACTCTCCTCGCATCGATAAAATTGAAGTTGTAAAGAAAGGCAAAGTGCGCAGGGCAAAACTTTATTATATGAGAAAATTGAGAGGGAAAGCTGCTAGAATAAAGGAGAGGGACTGATATCAGTCCCTTTATTATTTCCCGGAGGTGAGCGCTATAAATATACAATGGTATCCTGGTCATATGGTGAAAACAAAAAAAGTTATTAAGGAAAACATGAAACTAGTTGACGTGGTATTGGAGGTGACCGATGCACGAGCCCCGCTAAGTACACATCTTCCTGATATTGATGGCTTAACAGTCAATAAGGATATTATCATGGTGATAAATAAAGCCGATTTAGCAGATAAAAAAATTACTGATTTGTGGATAAAGCATTTTGAACACCAAGGAACTCCAGCCGTAGCTGTTGATACCCTAAGAAAAACTGGTTTTAAACAGCTTTATGATTTAATCAGAAGAGCAAAGAAAAAAACATTGCTAAAAGCCACTAGATGTATAGTTATCGGAGTTCCTAATGTGGGGAAATCTTCTTTAATCAATCAGATGGTTGGAAGGAAAAGTGCCAAGACTGCAGATACACCGGGTGTGACTAGAAGTAAAATGTGGTTGAAGGTGGATAACTGTTTGGAGTTGCTGGATACGCCAGGGATTTTATGGGCTAAGTTTGAAGAAAGAGCTACAGGTATAAAACTAGCAATCTTGGGTTCAATTAAACAAGAGCTGTTAAATTTCGAGCAGCTTTCATTAGCCCTTATAAAATATTTATCATCAAATTATCCTCGTAGTATTCAGTCTAGATATAAGGTCTGTCCTTACATTCCTCCCACGGAGATTCTGGAAAAAATAGCTCAGAATCGTGGCTTTTTAGTCG
>DUNY01000113.1 GCA_012839145.1 Thermoanaerobacterales bacterium | reverse complement strand
GTGAGCTGTTGTTTTCAAGGCTTACAAAGGTTATTTTTTAATATCACTGTTAAAGTGAAGTTATATCATACTTATATCAAAAGTATACATAGGTTGTCAAACTTTGATTTTTTTCCAACCTCCCTTTTTGAAGCGCCTTATCATCAACAGGGCTTCTACGGCAAATTGAACTGCCGTCGCCATCCATACATATGTTATAGGTTTTTTAAATACAAATACTATTAGAAATATCAAAGGCAAACGAACTATCCATGTACCTATCAGGCCTACTTTGAAGGTGCCCCGGGTATCCCCCGCTCCCCGCAGAGCTCCTCCGAAAGCCATTGCTATGGCAATAGTAGGCTGCTCGAAGGCCGCTATTCTGATACAGGCCGCAGCAGCATCTTCTACTTCAGATACACTTGTAAACAGGCTCATAAGCTACCGGGAAAACAATAGGAAAAACAACCCAACAACGCTCATTAATGCCAATGCGAATTTCATGGCAATCCATGCGCTTTTTTCAGCTTCATCGGGGCGGTCAGCACCGAGGTTTTGCCCAACCAGTGTTGAAGCAGCCACTGAGAAACCGAATCCGGGCATAAAAGACATTGATTCGGCGCTTACTGCTACCTGATGAGCCGCAAAGGACACGGTGCCCAAATAGGCAATCCAAATCGAAGATATAAGCCGGCTGCCACTATGGGAAAATTCCTCAAGGCAAGAAGGCAGGCTGAGCTTTGAAAGTTGCTTAATAACGGCCATATCTAATTTAAAAGCCTCTTTTAAATTTAGTCTAATCACGTCTTTCCCGAATATAAGATAACCTAAAGTAATTACTCCACCTACTACCTGAGCTAAAGCCGTTGCTAAAGCGGCACCTTGAACCTCCATTCGTGGAAATCCAAAATGGCCAAAAATTAAAACATAATCGCCTACTACATTGATAGTATTTGCAACAAGTGCCGACACCATAGGGAGGCGGGTGTTGCCGGCACCCCTAAGTGCAGCGTTCATCACCATTGTCGGTATCAGAAAAACAACTCCGGTGGTAATTATTTTCATATAACTAATTCCCATTGATATAACTAATGGGTCTTTCATGGTTGAAGAAAAAAACGGTCTTGCTAATAAATAATTTAATATTGCCAAGAAAAGGCTTAGAATCCAAGAAATTAAAAAGGACTGTGCAACAACCTTATTTGCCTTTTTAGGCTCATTGGCACCGATATAGCGGGCAACAAGAGCAGATGTGCCCATGCCCATGGCAGCAATGATGTTTACCAAGGCAAAAGCCAATTGTGCACCAAAGCCAACGGCACTAAGTGATTCAGCATTTAATCTGCCGACCATGGCAGTATCCAGTATCCAGACAGCAGTATGTAGCACATTTTCCAATATTGCCGGTAAAGCTAATTTAATTATAGTTTGATGTATTGATGTTTGGGTTTCAGTATTACTGTTTAATAATTGCATGTACTTACCTCACATATTATATGAAAGCTAATCCTAATGTCTGTAGAATATTATACTTTAAAAAACAGGTTTTGAATACTGCCGTTATTTCGCAATTAACTGTTGACAATATGATCATAAAAGGTTATATTAAATACTATATTGTATATATATACAATATATTGCATGAATAATCATTATGTTTATTTGAATGCCATTTTTTATTCCATGGTCATTCAAGAGTTGTATTTGATTTCGTATTTTATTGTGATGTTTTATAATTATTCATTATTATTGTCTAAAATAATTCAAGGAGGTTTGCAAATGTCAAAGAGTAAAAAAATAATTGATATTACAGAAAAATTCAGTGCCCGTAATTATAACCCGTTACCTGTAGTTGTGAGCGATGCCAAGGGAGTCTGGGTTGAAGACTTGGATGGTAATAAATACATGGATATGCTCAGCGCTTATTCAGCGGTAAGCCAAGGGCATTGTCATCCTAAAGTTATCGCTGCCCTCAAGGAGCAAGCCGAAAAGGTTACATTGACATCTAGAGCTTTTCAAAATGATAAGATGGGACCCTTTTGTGAAAAGTTGGCACAGCTTACCGGTAAAGATTTGGTGCTTCCCATGAATACCGGTGCTGAAGCTGTGGAAACAGCCATTAAAGCCGCCCGGCGCTGGGGCTATGATGTAAAAAACATTCCTGATAACTCGGCGGAAATCATTGTATGTGGGGATAACTTCCACGGCCGGACAACTACAATTATCTCTTTTTCTTCGGAAGAGGAATACAAGAGAGGTTTTGGACCATTTACTCCGGGATTCAAAATAATCCCTTATGGTGATATTGATGCACTTAAGTCGGCTATCACACCAAATACCGCCGCATTCCTTGTGGAGCCCATTCAAGGAGAGGCAGGAATTAATATACCCTATGACGGGTATTTAAAAGATGCCTTTGAACTGTGTAAACAAAACAATGTGCTTTTCATGGCAGATGAAATTCAAACAGGCTTAGGCCGCACCGGCAAAATGTTTGCCTGTGATTGGGAAAATGTTGTGCCTGACATTTATATACTGGGGAAAGCATTAGGCGGCGGCATGATGCCTGTTTCTGCAGTTGTAGCAAATAAAGAGATTTTGGGACTTTTTGAACCCGGCTCCCACGGCTCCACCTTCGGAGGCAATCCCTTGGCCTGTGCCTGCGCAATTGC
>DUNY01000324.1 GCA_012839145.1 Thermoanaerobacterales bacterium | reverse complement strand
TAAACAAAGTTTATTTAATATTATACGTGATAAGACTTATAGGAATTATGCATAAATACATAAACCCAAGAATTTTTACGAGATTGCAGGTTTTTAGCCTATATATATCGAACTAATTAGCAGGATATTTGTTCAAAATGTTAGATTGTTTGCATTTTTAAAGAGAAAAGTCACATGACAACTTAAAGGAGTGCAACTTTATATGGGTAAAATAATATTCATTTCGCCGGATGATAAACTGACAGCCAAAGCTAAACAAGTGGTATATGAGCTCGGTGAAGATATAAACGTAGTACAGGGATCTCTAAGTGAAGGTGTAAGACTGGCAAAACAAGCTGTAAAACAAGGGACTAATATTGTTATAAGCCGAGGCGGAACAGGAAATTTAATTAAAATGAACTTACAAATTCCAGTAGTAAACGTTGAAATAAACGGCTTTGACATTGTTCGGTCCATCAGTAAAGCTATGCGCTATTCAAACCAAATTGGAGTCGTAGGCTTTGAAAACCTGGTAACGAGTGCCGAAAAAATGAATGAAAAAATGGAGAAGGCTTTCCCTATACAGATTTATACGGCTATGGTGGAAAATGAGAGACAAGTGGATCAAAAGGTATTACAACTGCTCTCAAAGGGTGTAGAAGTATTTATAGGTGGGAATGCGGTAATTCAAGCTGCAAATAAATACGGCTGCAATAGCATGCTGGTAGAATCCGGCAAAGAGGCAATTGTCGAAGCTATTAGGGAAGCAAAACACATTCTGGAAGTACAGTTAAAAGAGAAGGAAAAATCAGAATTTCTTAAATCGATCATTGATTTTGCTTATGATGGAATCATTGGAATAGATGCGAAAGGTAAAATAATGGCTTTTAATCCTGTTGCCGCTAAATTAATAGGTCATAGTTCGGATGAGGTAATAGGTAAAAATATTGAAGATATTATAAAAAACTCTAACATGCTTCGCGTTCTTCAGACAGGGGTTTCAGAACTGGAAGAATTGCAAAACATAGGTGATGTATCAGTAATAATCAACAGAATCCCCATAATTGTGAATAACCAAGTTAGAGGCGTTGTGGCCACCTTTCAGGAACTGGAAAGGATACAGAAGATCGAGCGCCAAACCAGGAAAAAAATGTTTTTAAAAGGCCATATAGCAAAAACTCACTTTAACAATATAATCGGTAAAAGTAAAGCTATCAGACAAGTAAAAATGAGGGCCAGAGAATTTGCCCAAGTTGACAGCACGGTGTTGATTTTGGGAGAAACGGGAACAGGCAAAGAACTTTTTGCCCAAAGCATCCATAATGCTAGCCATCGGGCTGACAAACCTTTTGTAGCAATTAATTGTGCAGCCCTTCCTGAGAATTTACTGGAAAGCGAGCTCTTCGGGTATGTGGAGGGAGCCTTCACCGGTGCCAGAAAAGGAGGCAAGCCCGGGGTTTTTGAATTAGCACACAATGGAACCATATTTTTAGACGAAATCAGTGAAATGTCACCGAAACTGCAGGCAAGATTTTTACGGGTCATACAAGAAAAGGAAGTTGTAAGGATAGGAGATGACAAAGTCATCCCGGTGGACGTAAGAGTGATTGCAGCCACTAACCGTGAGCTCTATAAAATGGTAAGAGAATCGAGCTTCAGAGAAGATTTATACTATCGCTTGAATGTACTTGAATTAAAACTGCCTCCTCTAAGAGAACGAAAAGAAGACATAATTGATCTGGCCAAATTCTTCGTAGAAGAGAAAAGCAAGAAATTAGGGATGAAAAATATAACCATCACTAAAGGAGCATTAAATAGACTTACGTTGTATCCCTGGCCCGGTAATGTGCGTCAACTTGAAAACATCATCGAAAGAGCCATAGTGCTTTGTTCGGGATCGGAAATAGGAGTAAATATAATTGAAGAAGAACTAAGCAGGCTTGAAACATATGATTATGACAGAGCTGTTTCAAATGATACAGATTTGGAAGTTGATAAAGGTTTACTCAAGAATGTAGAGGAAGATATGATACTGAAAGTCTTAAAGGAAACCGGAGGCAACAGAACATTGGCTGCTAAAAGATTAGGAATCAGCACTACTACCCTTTGGCGAAGACTCAAACAATTAAAAGAAGAGCGAGAGGATAAACAAATGATGTAATTCCAATATGAAACACATGTCTTTAACAATGAAATAAAAATAAATTAATGATATTGCGTCTGTATGATTTTTAAAATACTTTTTCAGACATATTTCAATGGCACGGAAATTGCTATTTTATTTAAATTAGAAAAAGAAAAGGGTGAGGAATATGAACGAATCAGTGTTATACGAAATTAATCTTCTAAAAGACTTTTGCAACAATGTGCTATTGAAAGTAGAGGTGGAATCTGAAAATTCCGAGATGATTACAGATTCATTAATCTGTGCCGACCTTAGAGGTGTCAAATCTCACGGTATTGTACGGCTGCCCACATATGTGGAAAGGATAGAGAAGGGCATTTTAGATCCAAAGGCGTCCATGAAGTTTGAAAAAAACGCAGGTGCTATATCATTGTTGAATGCTAACAATGGATTTGGACAAGTAGCCGGATATAAGGCAATGAAAGCTGCAATTGACATAGCTAGAGTATACGGTATTGGAATGGTGGGAGTAAAAAACTCCAATCATTTTGGAATTGCTTCATATTATTCAATGTTAGCTCTAGAAGAGGATATGATTGGGCTGGTGATTACCCACTCGTCTCCAGCCATAGCACCTTATGGCACAACAAAGCCGCTGCTAGGCACAAACCCATTATCTATTGCGGTTCCTGCAGACAAGCAAAAACCAATCGTGCTTGACATGTCAATGTCTATGGTAGCTCGCGGGAAAATACGATATGCAGCATTAACAGGCTCAAAAATACCCATAGGTTGGGGCTTGGATGAAGATGGGAATCCTACCGAAGATCCCAATGAAGCTTTGAAAGGGAGTCTTGTTCCTATCGGAGGTGTCAAGGGATCAGCCTTATCTCTAATAATAGATATTTTGTGTGGGATTTTGACCGATAGCTGCTTAACGGGAGAAGTAAAAACTGTAACTGATATGAGTGGACCAGCCAGAACCGGTCATATGTTCTGTGCCATTAACATTTCAAGCTTTATTGAAGCGGATAAATTCAAACAAAATGTAGATTCAGTAATCAGCAAAATCAAGGCATTTCCAGCTGTGAGTGATAATATATACATGGCTGGAGAGATAGAGTATAATTTAGCGAAAAAAAGAATAGCAGAGGGGTTACCTGTAGAACAAGACGTAATTAATACATTAAATGCCCTTGCACAACGATACGGAGTATCAAAACTTTAAAGTTCATTGATGTAAGCATTGCATTTTTAAACACATTATTTCAAAATGATATTTCAATAGTTTCAAATCGAAATATAACACTCACTATAAAATAATGAAAAATCAATAAATACAGCACAAAAACTTAACTGGTACAATTCTTGCTTTAAACTATAATTACAAAAATAGAAATATATACAATTTATGGAGGTGTAAAAATGAAGTATACAATTTCGAAAGGTTCAATGGATAAAGCTGATGGTGTTTATTTCCAAAACATGACGGGTCATGAGGTTGAAGAAAGACTAAAACAGAACGACATTATCATCATACCTGTCGGAAGCACAGAAAACCACGGTAGAGGCCAGTGTTACGGTGAGGATACTTTCCTGGTAACACGTATGGCTGAAACAGTTGCCCGTGAGGTGGGCTGCACTGTATCACAACCTATTTGGTTCGGATCTCATCCCTGGAATCATATGGGTATGCCGGGCACAGTAATAATTCCTGAAGAAACTTTTACAAACTACCTTCGCGCGATTATCGCCGGTTATTGGAATGCAGGATTTAGAAAACAAATATTAATTAACGGTCACGGTCAGGAATATGTCATCCCCAATGCAATACATCAATTCGGTAAGATATATCAAGTGCCTGCAGTTGTTGCATTCGTCAATTGGCCTACTGTAATTCACGATCATCTAAAAGACAAAGCACATGGCGGACCTTTTGAAACTGCTTTTAGGCATGCAGATGAAGTTGAAGCATCATATTCAATGGCATTATTCCCCGAAATGAACAAAAAAGAATATATGGAAGATACGGTACCGCAAGGTGTTATGCCTGAAGGACATATTGATAAAGGTGGAGATGTATATCAACTTCCAATACCGGGGCATGCTCAGATAGGCCTTGGCGGTGGTCTGGAAGTAGTTCTTTATCCAGAAGGAGTTATTGGTAAGCCATCTCTAGCTGACCCGAAAAAGGCAGAGAAGGGATTAGAAGCATTATTCGATTATTTAATCAAACTGCATAACGATATTAGAGAAGTATACCCACCGGGTAAACTGCCGGATATTGAGCTCTTCACCGAAAGGGACAGAGAAGTTATCGAAGCAGTTATAAAAGGGCCCATAAACGGTGGTAAGAGTATATACTCATTACATCACCCGGTATAGGTTGTATAGCTGACATCATAATCATTAAATTTGTCGGATAGATGGAGGATCTGCAACATGTATAAAAATGTTAGAGTGGACATGAGTACAAAAAAGGTCACTTATGAAAACAAAGAAGAATATAAATTACTAGGCGGAAGGGCTTTAACTTCGAGGATTACCTATGATGAAGTTGAGCCTAACTGTGAACCCCTAGGATTCAAAAATAAAGTCATAATTGCCCCCGGTTTGCTTGCAGGCACGATCGCATCTAGCTCCGGCAGAATATCTGTTGGCGGTAAAAGTCCCTTAACAAACGGTATAAAAGAAGCAAATTGCGGGGGCATATCAGGCCATAAACTGGCTAAATGCGGCATAAAAGCCATTATTGTCGAAGGCAAGTCTACAGATGAAAACTGCTATGTTCTAAAAATCGATAAAGATAATATAGTTTTATCAAAAAGCAATGAGCTAAAGTATTTAGGGGCTTATGAAACCACAGCTAAATTATGTGAAAAGTACGGTGACAGAGTCGGCGTATTATGTGTGGGACCTGCCGGAGAGAGAGGCTTAAGAGCTG
>DUNY01000417.1 GCA_012839145.1 Thermoanaerobacterales bacterium | reverse complement strand
GAGGGGACTCGAACCCCTGATACCGCCGTGAAAGGGCGGTGTCTTAACCGCTTGACCACAGGGCCATGAATATTGGTAGCGGCGCAGGGATTTGAACCCCGGACACTGCGGGTATGAACCGCATGCTCTAGCCACCTGAGCTACGCCGCCCCATTGAGATGGAGGTGGAATTCCACTATCCACTATCCACTATAAAATTGGTGGCGGGGGCCGGATTTGAACCGACGACCTCCGGGTTATGAGCCCGACGAGCTACCAGACTGCTCCACCCCGCGTCATTTTTGTGCAACACTTTTGCGTGACACATTTAATATTCTATAACAAAAGTTTTGATTCGTCAAGCCTCGGAATATTGCGGATATTAGGGAAAACCTATTATACTCGGCAGAATCAAAAAAACGGCGGTTATTATATTGGTAAAAATCATTATAAATTATACCTTTCAATCACCCTTTCAATGAATACTTTTGCGAGCTGTGGATCAAATTGTTGACCGGCACTGTCCCGAATTTGTTTAATCGCTTCTTTCCGAGGCAGTATTGTGCAATACGGTCTGAAGCTCGTCATGGAATCATAGGCATCAGCAAGTGAAATGATTCTTGCCTTAAACGGTATTTCATTTTTCTTTAAACCTTTAGGGTAACCGGATCCATCCCAGTGTTCATGATGTGCAAGAACGTATTGAGCTGTTTCTGATAAATCGTTTACTGAGCTTAATATCCTATACCCAATCTCCGGATGTCGCTTTATTTCCATCCATTCCATATCTGTAAGAGGAGTACTTTTGCTCAGTATGGCCTTATCAATGGCTATCTTTCCTATGTCGTGAAGCAAGCCTATGCTTTTCAGTTCGACAAGTTCTCTGGTACCAAAAGAAAGCTCCTTGCCAATTGCCACACATAAATCACTTACTCTTTTGGAATGTTTTTCTTCCAGCTCATGAGTCTCGTATAATGTTTGGATAATGGTCTGTATTGTTATACTTCTCATACTGGGACTTTCAAACAGCTTTCGTCTATACATGCGATTCTCCGCTTTTTTTAGAATTTCGTTTATATCTTCATCTATAGTTTTTTTTACCTCCCATCCATAGGATAAAGACAGTGCTATGGAACCCACTTGAGCATTGGAGCATGCGCCTACTATGCGGTTTACGATCTGTTCGGCCTGCTGCTCCGAAGTATTTGGAAGCAAGACTACAAACTCATCACCGCCCAGTCTTGCAATTATATCATCTTCACGGCATGATGATTTTATTATTTCTGCTGTTTTTTGTAAGAGTTTATCACCTAAGTCATGCCCAAAAGCGTCATTTGCAAGTTTTAAACCATTTAAATCTGCCATTATTACTGAAATGGGGAGATTGCGTTTGGTATCCAACCTTTTTAATTCTTCCTGAAAAAACCTTCGGTTATAAAGCCCTGTCAATTGGTCATGATAGCTTAGGTATTCCACTGAGTACAAAGTGGCTTTAAGTAAATCCTTTTCTTTTATTAATAATTCCTCACTTTTCTTGCGCTCAAGCAAAGTCCATACATTATTTAAAAGGAGAGTCAGATTGGAAGCATCGGCTTGAGTATAATCGAGCTCTCGGTTAGCAACACCCACTACCGCAACGATTTTGTCCCTGTCAAAGATGGGTACAGTGAGATATTTAAATAGTTTCACATGCCTCTCTGGAGGACCATTTTTAAGTGGAGATGGCATCTGAAAATCATTAATAATAATGTGTCTCCTTTGCCGAATCGCCTCTCCCCATATACCGGTTTGGTCCAAGTGATTAGCCATCTGCCTATCAACTATTCCACATTCTTCTAAAACAGAATCGGACCAAGAATTAAAAGTAAACTTATTGTTTTCCTCGCTATATAAGAAGATATATCCAAACTTGCTTTTAGTAACGGCTAATGCTTTATTTAGCGCATAATCCAATAAATCAGCAACATTGGTAAAATCATATTGCAGCACTTTTATGATACTTTCTTTTAACTGAAGGTTTTGCTTAAGTTGATCTCCATTTTTTTTTCGCATTATAGACAAACCTAATTGCCGAGAATACAATTTAACATAACTTTTTTTCCTAAAGTTCACACCTAAAGGCATCAGAAGAATGAAATTACCCAATAATATATCATCATTCTTGATTCTTACCAATATCACTTGACCAATACCCAATGCTTCACTGATCATAGAAATAGTTGACTTTGGGATATCACCTGCAAGTTCATTAAGTGATGGAAAAACCGTTATAGCATTATCACCAATTCTTTTTGCTCCAATAAAATCATGAGCCCATTTTTTTCCTAAAGTTCACACCTAAAGGCATCAGAAGAATGAAATTACCCAATAATATATCATCATTCTTGATTCTT
>DUNY01000152.1 GCA_012839145.1 Thermoanaerobacterales bacterium | reverse complement strand
GTTTTTCTAAACTGTTTTTACCCGGCCTGCGGATGGCTTTCATGTGGGTCCCGGAGCGCCATTTCGATAAAACCGCCTTGGCCAAATATTCCTCGGATATTTCTTCCTCGGGCTTTACCCAGCGGGCCATGGATTTGTTTTTGAGGAAAAGCCTTTGGTCAGAACATGTAAACCGCCTTCGAAAAATATTTTATGAAAAATGGCTGAAAACCGGTCAGTCTTTGGAGAAATACATGCCCAAAAGTGTGAAATATTGCTGTCCGCGAGGGGGCCATTTTTTCTGGATAGAGCTCCCCAAAGGCCTTTACACCATGAATCTATATCATGAAGCTGCAAAAAATGGTGTTTCTATAATACCCGGAGATTTATTTTTTATGAATCAAAGACCGTCTGAAGGTTTCAGGTTGAGCATTGCACAGATTGCTACCCGGGATATTGAAGAGGGAATTGCACTGCTGACTGAAAGCATAACACAACTTATGGATAACCCTCATAGTGTTTTCCAAGGGCTTGGAGACCGACCGCTGTTATAATAGATTGTTGCATACAAAACTATAATTCCTGTTTTTCCAAATATGGCAGGAGATTTGCTCTGGCACTTCCTACGTGGTTTATAATGGCTTTCTCAGCAGCATCGGGGTCGTGAGCTTCTAAGGCCTCATAAATACTCCGATGCTCTTTCAGGGAATAAGCGGCTCTTCCTCTGGCCTTGACGGAAACAAGCCGGGCCCGTTGAATAAAGTGGTGAAAACTGGTTAGCACCGATTCAAGGGGTCGGCTGTTACTTGCTCGGAAAATTATGTCGTGAAACCTAGAATCCAGTTCCGATAACTTCTCTACATTTCCCTTTTGTGTGAAAAACTCCATAAGATCCAAAGTGTCTTTCAGTTCTTTCAGCTGTTCGTCTGAAATCTTTTCTGCAGCCCACCTGGCCGCAAGGCCCTCAATCATCTTGCGAATTGTATAAATATCTTCAACGTCTTGAGGTGTAACTCCTTCAACAATAACACCCTTGTTTGGGATGCTGGTCACTAATCCCTCCAGTTCCAGTTGTCGGATGGCTTCCCTTATGGGAGTGCGACTGACACCAAGCTCCTTTGCCAGTTTCATCTCTATTAAACTTTCACCCGGCTTGTATACTCCGTCCAGTATAGCGTTTTTTAGTCGATTATATATTTTGGTTCTAAGGGAAAAGCCTGTATCCTGAAAATCGGATATCATATAATAACCTCCCTGATAATTACGAAAAGTTCTATATCAATTCTACTATATGTTCAATGTTTTTTAAAGGGATTCATGTGTTAATATACACTTTTTCCAAAGTTTTCACCATATTTTGTTTGATATCACAGTAAGTAAAAATCCTTAGATGCTTTATAGACCTTGTGATTAAACGATTACAGTAATCTGCCGCTTTCTTTGCGGCTTCAATTTTTAAATGTGACATGGATACAATTCGCTCGTTCCTTAACCTTTCGTATAATTCTTCGGGAGAAAAACCATCAGCATTTGTCATTTTTATAAGAAGAATCATGGGTAGGGTTATGGTGCCTTGTTCTAAATCCGATGGGGGTTTTTTCAAATTTTTCTCATCACCTAAAAAATCCATGATATCATCCCTAATCTGATAAGCCTTGCCAAACTCTTGCCCCATCTTTGCCAACAGCCTTATTTTTTCATCTGATAAATTGGCTGTACGAGCTCCGGCAATGCAGCTTAAAGACGTTAAAGATGCAGTTTTATATGTAATCCTTGTTATGTAATCTTTTATACTGGTTGTAAAATCAAAGGCCTGCTGTTGTTGTTTGATTTCCCCTTCCACCATTAGGGTAATGACTTTCAATGCCTGCCTCAAAATGCAACTATGAGATAAACGGGACAAAAGATAAAGGGCACGAGAGAAGAAATAATCTCCCAGCAAAAGTGCTCTGTCCTTTCCATATAATGCATTGATTGAAGGTTGACCCCGTCTGATTTGTGCATTATCCAGTATGTCATCATGTACCAGGGCTGACATGTGAAGTATTTCCACACCGGCAGCAGCTAAATATAACTTATCCATGTCAATTTTATCTGCATTTTCTATCAGCCCACAGGATAGGGTAAGGATAGGTCGCAGCATTTTACCTTGATTTGTGGCAAAATAATAGGCCATTTCCCGCAGCATTTTATCCCTTGTTTCAATACTGTTTAAAATACAGGACCTTACTTTTTCCAGCATAAATTCCATATCAAGAATTTCACCCACCGATAGTGCTGTCAAACCTTTTGGCAAGGCATCGACTTCCCTTCTTAGATTTAATATAAAAAATAATACGTTAATAGGTTATGATAAGGGCCTTCTTCCATGAGTAGGTCTGTCATTATTCTTAAACAATCTCATTTGAAAGGGTAAGGGTCACCTTTCACCTTTCATCTTGACCTTGGAAGAGTTTATGCACAAAAACCAATTATATTTTTATTGTGTCTTGTTGTCTGAAAGGGCTCGATAAACAAAATCCCAAAGTTACACTTCGAACTGTATTTTGAATTGGGACTATATTAGCAAGGCGAAAATAACACTATTGGCAACAATTGCAGCAGTGGTAATAAGCTGCCTTTTTGTCACATCATGTATATCTACAGTATCAGTGGTTGCACCTGCCCATACCCCAATAAAAGACGGTACCAGCATCCATGCGAAAACTTCATGAATGTATAAAAACCCCAAAAAGCTTAAAAAGGCCGCAAGACTGTAGTAAATTATCGATGGCACTACCGCTCCCTCGGGACCCCATAGTAGAAAAAATAAAGCAGGGGTGGTAAGTTTGCGGGGTGTAGCTGCAAGATCAGCAGGGATGTCGGGGATATGATGCTGCATAATCCAACCTACAAGGAGCGTAGTATGGATTACTCCTGCAACAAAAGGCACTTGGTGAAAACCGCCGATTAATACAAAATAAGAAGCAGTGGATAAAACTACCCCTGACATCCAAAGTCCCATCAGCTCACCTAAAAATGGCTTGTAAGCTAAGCGAAGCGGGGGACAAGTGTATGCCCATGCGGTGAAAACACCAATGGCAAGAGCCATAATAACCAGCAAACCGCGAAACAGATATAAGTATAATCCTATAAGAAGAATCACTAATAACGATAAAAAAGCTACCTTGCTTAAAGCATCTTTGTGAAATAAGCCTTCTTTTAAAACCTTTGAACCTCCGGACAGTATTCCCTGAGATGCACGGTCAGTCCCTGACTCCCAATCATTTATGTCATTTAAGGAATGACCCAGAAAACCGTTAATCAAAAAAACTCCCACTATCAAGGGTAACACATGATACCAAAAGACTGTCCCCTGCCTTTTAGCAAAAGCTATGTTTATAAGTATCAGGCTGCCGGAAAAGGTAAGCACAGGTACGGCTCGAAAGAGTTTCCAGAGGCCTAGGATTGTCTTGTGGTTTTTGTTTACGGTCTTCATTGTACGGTCTCCTTGAAGTATCATAATAGGTTGTTCTATGGGAATGGTCACATATAACACATACTGGCTCTTATTATTTATTTCCTGCAGCTACTTAAAATATGTTATAAAATAACAAAACCCTCCCTTTAGGGAAGGTTGAATTATACCACTGCTTAATTTCTTATCTCATTTTGTCTCATAGCTTTTATTCCCGCAGAGGCGGCGATAAGGATTGGGTCATATACCGGTGCTACCGGAGGGGCATAAGCTAAATCCAGTTCATTGAACTCGTAGACCGTCATGCCCGCAGTAATAGCGGTGACGAAAACATCGATTCTTTTTCCTACACCTTCACTGCCTACCATTTGAGCCCCCATGATTCTCCCTGACTTTTTATCAAGAATGATTTTAACATGGATGGGTTTTGAGCCGGGGTAGTAAGAAGCCTTGTCACTCTGTTTTATTTTAGCCGAAACTGTTTCAATGCCTACATCTTGTGCCCCTGCTTCGTTTAACCCTGTGGCTGCAACGTATAAATCAAATATTTTTGTTACTTGAGTTCCTAGGACACCCGGAAAAGCAGCTTTCCCTCCCAGCATGTTTCCGCCTGCAATTTTGCCCTGCTTATTGGCCGTGGTGCCAAGTGGAACATATATGGGCTTTTTTGTTACAAAGTGGTGAGTTTCTGTACAGTCTCCGGCTGCCCAAATGTCAGATGCACTGGTGCGCATATAATTATCAACCACAATTCCGCCCTTTAACCCGGTTTTTATGCCGGCATTTTTTGCAAGAACCGTGTTCGGTCTAACACCAACAGAAACAATGACAATGTCCGCATCAAAAATCTCACCGTTCTCGGTTAATATCCTAACACTGTCTTCACCTGAAGTTTTAAATTCCGTAACTCTTGTGTTTTTATAGAGCCTAACTTGATTTTTCCTTAATTCTTCTTCAATAATGGCTACAAATTCCCCATCAAGCTGTGGCAGTATTTGAGACAGCATCTCAAATACGATAACGTCTATACCCAAGTTACGCAAAGCTTCAGCCAATTCAAGGCCTATAAATCCTGCCCCCAAAACAGCGGCCCGTTTAACTTTTTTTGAGGATAAAAAATCCTTTATCCTTAACCCGTCTTCTATATTCCTTAAAGTAAATACATTCTTATTATCCGCACCCGGTATGGGTGGGATAACTGGTACTGCTCCGGTGGCTATCATGAGATGACTATATAGCTGTTTGAATGTTTTCCCTGTGGTAAGGTCCTTTACGTCGACATATTTTTCCTGAATATTTATCTCCGTTACTTCATGCAGAATATTGACGTCTATATTTCGTTCTTTTTTCATGTATTCAGGTTTATAGACAATAAGATCGTGAATATCTTTTATTTCATCTCCGATATAATAAGGCAGGCCACAGGAGCCGTAAGTAATATGACCTGAGCGTTCAAAAACCGTTATGGGAAGCGACGGGTCACCTCGACGTGCTCGAGCCGCCGCACTCATACCAGCTGCAGTACCTCCGATTACAACCAAATGTCTCTTCACGCTACTCTCCTCCTCCTAATAAATATTTGATTTAGTGTAGAAAGTAACTCCGGTGAAAATAACGAGACGTGTTTCCCACACCACCATAAACGAATATTAAATAGTTACAATAGTCACTTTTAGATGGTATTTTAAGTAAACCATCTTTCTGAGCAGAGCGATGAATCTGGTATAACTTCCTTCGCTCCGCTCAGGAGAACATGATAATGTTACTGGTTTATATAAGCAAGACTTTTTGCACTGAAGTCAATCTTCCGCAAAAATCCAGTG
>DUNY01000255.1 GCA_012839145.1 Thermoanaerobacterales bacterium | reverse complement strand
GACGGTCAAAGATCGCCCTTACAAGAGACAAAAGCGGCAGGGGCAGTGTGCAGCAAAAAACTGCCCTACCAGGGACAAACGCAGCAGGGATTGTGTGCAGGCCGTATGCAGAAGGGTACTCGACAGGACGCCGAATTGCCGCAAGCCCCTGCGTAGTGCAGGACCATATAGGGAACGGTCTTTGACCGTTCCGAAGAAAAACAGGTCTTGCTTTAGGGAGAGGCCCGTTATCTTCGCCGGAGTTGCTGCTTTCTACACTGGAATCAGTATATTGATTTTATAATAAATGGATGATAAAATAAAGGCTAGAACACATGTTCGGAGATGGTTTAAATGCTTTCTATTTTACATGTGGATATGAATGCCTTTTATGCCTCCTGTCATCAAGCCAAGGACCCCAGCCTTAAAAGTAAGCCGATTATGGTGGCAGGGGACCCGAAAAAGCGAAACGGTATCATATTGACTGCATCCTATGAAGCTCGCCGATACGGGGTTAAGACGGCTATGCCCAACTGGCAGGCCCAAAAACTGTGTCCACAGGCTATATTCATAAAGCCTGATTATGATTTGTACGTGAGAACCAGCCAAAGAGTCATGGATATACTTGGAAGGTTTTCTCCTCAGGTGGAGATTTTCAGCATTGATGAAGCATGGCTTGATGTGACCGGATGTGAAAGGCTCTTTGGAGATTCTTTGGCTATTGCCAATAAAATACAAGGCACCATTGCCGAAGAATTGGATTTGCTATGTTCTATCGGAGTGTCATGTAATAAGCTTTTGGCTAAAATGGCTTCAGATATGAAAAAACCCAATGCTATTACTGTGCTGCCTGCAGAGGATGTGCCTAAGGTGCTCTGGCCTTTGTCTGTGGATAAATTATTTGGAGTAGGGCGTCGTATGACGGAACATCTTGGTCATATGAACATAAAAACCATCGGGGATTTGGCCCAAGTTCCAGAAAACCTTTTGGAGAGAGCTTTCGGGTTAAACGGCAGGTATCTGCATCTTTGGGCAAACGGTATTGATGATAGCCCCGTAGATCCTCATGCTATGGATGATGCTAAATCCATGGGCCATTCCATCACTCTTCCCAAAGATGTAACATCTTTTGATGAAGCGGAAACGGTGCTGCTGTCCCTGTCTGAACAGGTTGGGCGAAGAATCCGGCGGGAGAATTATATGGGTCGTACTATTACTGTTACATTGAGAGATGCTTCTTTTAGCACCCTCACACGCTCTGTTACTATTTCCTATACTAACAGTACTGAAGATATCTATAATTCAGCTAAAAGACTCCTTCATTCCAACTGGGATGGCAAAACCCCCCTCAGGCTTTTGGGTGTAAGTCTTTCTCAGCTGGTAAAGGAATTCGAGCAAATATCCCTGTTTAATAATGACGAAAGAAAGAGGAAATTAAACAAGGTTATGGATGAGATTAAAGACAAGTTTGGAGATGGGGCTATATTTCGGGCAAAACTGTTAAAGGATGAAGAACTAAATGAGCGAAAACTGGGTAGGACTGAGAATAATGCTCCCGCATTGAGGGGGATAAAGCCGAGGAAAGAAAAACATCCGGGAATTGAACACTGATCCCCGGATGTTTTATTTTTTTATTGAGGCAATTTCACATCACATAGTCCCAAACTTCGACAGGACTTATGGCACGAAAAAGATTAGGCCTTTTCAATGCAAAATTCCGACCTTTGCATCATGTGTAATTTATAGGAAATTGATAACATTTAGTCAGTAATACTTTTTTGTGTCGGAAAAAAACAAAAATATCATGGGAGGTTTAAGGAAAAATGTTAACACATGTAAAAAGACTTTGGACAGGCCAGGAAGGTCAGGGCATGGCAGAATATGGACTCATCCTTGCACTTATAGCTGTTGTAGTGATGGTAGCACTTAGATCCCTTGGCACTAGCATAGGCGATAATATGGATAAAGTCACTACAGAGTTAGGCGGCACTCCAGGAACTGAATAATATTATTTATATCCATGTTTAAACAAACCAAAAACATCCTTACCCAACAAGATGGTCAAGGCTTAGCAGAATATGCCTTAATCCTGGCTCTGGTAGCACTTGCGGCATTTGCGGCACTGCAAACATTAGGAGGCGTTATATCCGCGAAGCTCGATGAAGTTGCAAGCAGCTACCCGTAAAACAGTATAAACTAAACATTAGAAACAGAGTGTGCCTACACATCACTATAGCCCTACTTCAATAAGTAGGGCTCCTTTTCACAAAAGTTTACGAAGGGATGATTTTATGGTCACCGACCTTTTATTGTCAGCGGTTTTACTCATATGTCTATATACTGATATAAAGTATAAAAAAATCTATAATGTTGTAACACTTCCCGCTGTGTTGGTGGCCATTATTGCCAATTTATATTTACACGGATTAAACGGGGGCATAGACAGTGTAAAAGGCCTGGTTTTCGGCCTTGGCCTCCTTTTTATTCCATTTGTAATGGGTGGATTAGGGGCAGGAGATGTAAAGCTGTTGGGAATCATCGGCGCTTTTAAAGGCCCGGAATTCGTCTGGTGGACTTTTCTTTACATGGCTATTACCGGAGGGTTGATTTCCCTCGGGATTATGGCTAAAAGCAGGAATATTTCTTTTCGTCTAAAGGCAATTCTATTTACCTTACTCTCTTTCATTGGCATTACCCCAAAAATAAATTATCTTGAAACCATTGAGAGCAGTGCTGCCCTTACTTTTCCCTACGGTATCGCCATTACGGCCGGGGCGGTAATTGCATATCTGCTGAGGTGAACGCGATGATATGGATAAGAAAACTTTTTGGAAGGCAAAAGGGTCAGACTCTCGTGGAACTTGCTTTAGTATTGCCTATAATAATACTGATTCTTTTCGGGATTCTCGAATTTGGCCGCATATTTCATTCTTATATAGTAATTACCAATGCAGCACGGGAAGGGGTTAGACTGGGTGCTGTGGGAAAGCAGGATGAAGAAATCATCTCACGTATCCGAGAGGCTGCACCTTTATATGAGGCAGATTCACGACTTCAAGTGACAAGATTGGAACCGAATGAAAGTGCCCGCACTTCGGGACTGCCGTTGACTGTGGAGGTTACCTATGATGTGGAACTGGTAACTCCGCTCTTTTCCAGTGTACTTCCTAATCCTGTTACTCTTAAATCAAAAGCTGTAATGAGGGTGGAATAATGAAAGAATTAACGGGTATTTTTTTAAAACTAAAGAATGATCAAAGGGGTGTTGTTCTGGTGATTACGGCGGCGGCACTTGTAGTAATGGTTGGGATGATGGCCATGGTTGTAGATATAGGAGCTTTGACCCTGGAAAAAAGCCGTCTTCAAAATGCCTGTGATGCAGCAGCTTTAGCTGCGGCGTTGGAATTACCAGATACCTTTTCTGCCAGACAGAAGGCACAAGATTATTTAAATATGAACGCTGTAGATATGACTGAAACAACTATAAGCTTCAACACAGAGAACACAAAAGTTACTGTGGAGGCAGTTCGTTCGGTGAATTTTAAATTTGCACCGGTTCTTGGGAAAAACGATGGTTTAACTAGAGCTAAAGCATCAGCTGCATACGGCAGTATATCAGGAATGACCGGGGTAGTGCCCTTTGGTATACCTGACCAGGAGATGACATTTGGCGTGGAATATCAACTGAAGGCCGGCTCTAAGGATGATTATGGGCCTGGAAACTATGGACCTTTGGCTTTAGAGCTGAGAGGTGCACAGAGTTATTTAAACAATCTAAAGCACGGGTACAGCGGAATAATCAGTGTAGGAGACTGGATAGACACTGAACCGGGCAATATGTCAGGACCTACATATGACGGTGTAACCTATCGTATAAACAGCTGCACACATTCTCCCAAGTGTTCTATCGATTCCTACCACACAGATTGTCCAATGGTAATGATAGTTCCTATTTATGATCCTACTTTGCTTGCCGGCCGGTCACAGGTAAAAGTAGTAGGTTTTGGTGCTTTTCTTTTAAAAGGTGTTGATGGAAGCG
>DUNY01000360.1 GCA_012839145.1 Thermoanaerobacterales bacterium | reverse complement strand
AGCCTCAGCCCGCATGATGTTTTCTATTATGTTCACATATCTTTTACCTACTTGAGGCCATGTCATTGTTTTACCCAATTTACCAGCTTTTTTCTCCAGCTGTTCTTTTAGCTGAGGATTGGATAAAATCATGTCTACTAAAGAAGCTAATTCTTTAGGATCTGCATCTTTTGCAATAAGGCCCCTGCCGTCCGCCAGAACTTCCAAAGCATAATCATAGGGAGTGGAAACTATAGCCCTACCACAACCTATGGCATAAGAGAGCGTTCCGCTTACTGCCTGATGGCGATGAGGATATGGAGTAAGATAGACATCAGCCATGTAAAGCACTTCCCCAAGTTCTTCAAGGCTTAGATATTTGTTAATAAACTTAATATTATCATCAACTCTCAAAGCCTGTATCAGATCCACGAGAGATTCCCTATAAGCCTCTCCCATTTTCTTTTTTAAGTTGGGGTGAGTCTCTCCCGCTACCAGATATATAATGTCGGGATATTTATCTTTTAAGTAAGACATGGCTTTTATCCCCAATTCAATGCCTTTACCAGGGCCTAAAAATCCAAAAGTTACCGCCAGAGGTCGATTATCAATATTGTAGGCTTTTTTTATTACTTCCCCGGGCTTTTCTTCGAATATAGGCACTCCATGATGAGCCATATAGAGCTTATTGTGAGGAATATTATACACCCTGTTTAACAGCTCTACAGAGCGATGGGTCATGCATATGACAGCCATAGATTTTTGGCCCAGTTTTGATAATATCCTGCGCTTGTGAAAATCCGGGGATGGCAAAACCGTATGAGTATTGAGTATAAACGGCTTCTCCAGATTCTCAACAAAATCCAATACAAAAGCACCGTCATTTCCTCCAAAAATGCCATACTCATGCTCCACAAAGACCAAATCTATATCTGAAGTGTTAATGAACTGGGCTGCAATAGCATAATGGTCCCTCTTGTCTTCTTCCACATCAAAAACTACTTCCGAAGGATAGTTGTATGAACCGTTTTTGTCACTTATGGCAAAAATTGATACGCTCTCGCCCCAGAGTATCAGATTATTTCTAAGATCTCTGGAGAACGAAGCTATTCCACATTCCCGCGGAAAATAGGTGGATAATATAGCAATATTCATTCGCATTTCTCCTTACATATATTTAGTGGTTATAGTTTAATATTTTTTTAACAACTTTTTAAAAACAGTCTAAGATAAAACAACTGTAACTATTATTGCCTTTTCATACACTTATATTATTGTATATTTGGCGCTATATTATCCATTCTTGTTTTTTAGCAATAAAAATGCCCTGTTATGCCAGGGCGTATTTCTTTATAATTTCATCCTTTCAGCATTTAGCTCTTTTATAAATTCGCCTATATCAATTGCAAAAGCTCCTCTGCTTGACCAGTCAACTTTAACATCAGGCCTGTTTAGAGGAATGTCAAGCTTCTTTTTGCCAGAGCATATTTTCAGTGAAACATCCTGCACCATTATTCCTGGATCCAACCAAATATTTGTTTCTAATACAAGCTTTATATCATCTTCTGGGTCTATAAATAGAAAATTCATTGGTGATGCAGCATCAACTTCAAAGATTCTTCCCATTAAATGACTATAGTCATAATGCCTTTTTCTTCCTACTGCAGCAAACCTTTTTCCTTCAATGATCATCCCATTAAATCCAAAAACATCTTCAGAACAACTTTCTTCTAATATTTTGCCATTGTATGATACTTTTAAACTTGCAAAATGAGTATCCATGATAAGCAAAGCCTTTTGAACATAGAGCTCAATTGCTACCTGCATTTCATTTCCCTCCTCGAAAATAAAAAGTTCATTTCATAATATTCGACAGTGGTTACAGTTGTTACAATTTTGTTTAAAATAATTTTAAAATAAGCAGGAAAAGCCGATTGTTTGTAGAATATAAACTGTAAATAACTCTAACAATGGAGTTGAGCTATTTTTGAAAAGTTTAGGAGATTTTAAGCAAGAAATCATAAAAATTAATAACCGTGTTAATGAAGAAATGTACAGTAGGGGATTGGACTGGCAAAAAATAGATATTATGGGAGACAAAATTATTATTCTTGCCTTAAACCGAAGAATTTCCGTCCTAAAACATGTGGACGAAAAAGACGCTTTTACTGCTAGATTGATGGATTTGGCCCTACTAAATGAGTTTAAAGTAAGGTTTAAAAAATATTTTGAGGATAGATTTCAATTAAAAATCCGAACCATATTGAAGGATTACGATCCTGTTAATCAACTTGCGGGTATGATGATAATAACGGTTCAACCTGTTGAAGAGTTTTTTTTAAATACTCTTGACAAATCTGAGTAAATTCAGTATTGTTATTATCAGAGATTGTGAAACTTAATACTTGACTGGATAAGAAAGATCCCGAAAGGATAGTTCGAGGCCGTCAAATAAATACCTTTAAGTGAACTGTTATGCTATTTTCTAAATAGTATTAGAATGATAGTGTGATTTTCCCTTAGAGAGGTATTTATTTGTCGGCCTCTTATATTTGTACAAGTCAAAGTCTCACGGAATAAAGGTTCGCCAAACCAGTTATAAAATTTATAAGTAGAATGTTCATAATTTGGATAAAATATACTCTGTAAAAATATTTTAACAATAAAGTTAAATTATGGGAGGATTTTCGTTATTAATGTCGAAGTAACATATATAAAATAGCTCATCATTGATGAGGGGGCGTAAGTTTTACAAGCGATTCTTAATCTTATATCGCAATCACCAAGATATTTGTTTAATTTAAATGAAGCTTGTGAAATCAATTTTTATGGCTTGATTTTTCCTTTAAACCTTAATAAAGCGGCTGGCTCTGGAACTTCCAATAGACCACGATACTTTCTTAAAGGTTCAGATAATTCAAGGAATGTAACTTTTAAGTATAAAAACATCTTTTGTAAGATACTATAACTTTAAAATGTTGTACAAAAAAAGGAGGTTCTTTGTATGAAAGTCAAAGAATTAATTAAAGTACTGGATAATATTACAGGGGGGAGGGTTGTTAAGGATCTTAGTGATGTTTTTACTGGCAAAAATCCATTTGTTGTTATAAAATCATCTAACATTCCGGGAAAATCGGTAATGGAAACCCCAGGTCTTGTCTATGGTAATCCAGAGGCAGAAATTAAAAAAGTAGCTGTGACTATGACTCTTACTGAGGGAAATATTGAATTAGCCGGCGCTACAGGTGTAGACGCCATTGTGGCTCATCACCCAATTGCCGATGCAGCCAACTCTGGCGGTGTAACATTGAGTTATTATTTAGATTTGTACAATGTGGCAGTTTTTGAGCTTCACGAAGCTTTTCATGGTTTGCATCCAGGTATCTCCTATATTCACGGTCATAAACCTTTTCGAGTTGATATAAGATACGGAGGAATACCCGGAAACATTTTATATGTAGGCAAAGCCTTAGATGAAGTAAAAACTTTGGGTGATATTCTAGAACGTTTGAACAAAATGATGGACATGGAAAAAGAACAACAGGTAATGGGAGTGGAAAGATCATATTTTGATTGTGCTGAAATGAAAGACTCCGCAACGGCACTCCAAGGGAAAATCCTATTAGGAACTGCCGACAGTCCTGTAAATACCATTCTTCACATTTTCCCCCATACTGGATTTACAGCGGAACATCTTGTAAAAGCCAAAGGTGAGCATCCCGAAATTGATACGGTCTTAGCTACCATAAGCCGGGTTAAAGAAGATAGCGCTCTAGTAAAAAAAGCTAAAGAATTGGGGTTGAACTTTATTTGCGGTAATTCCCATGCTTTGGAAATTTTTGAAAATGGACTTCCTTTAGCATATGCACTAAGACATTACTTGCCAGAGGATATCGAAATTGTCCTTTTTAGGGAGAGAATATGCTCCATCCCTCTCAAAGATTTTGGTTCCTCGAATATCAAGGACTATGCAAAATATATTACCGAAAACTATCTTATCAATGACAAGAGTTAATATTTAATTGGGGTGATTCTGTTGTGGGATTTGATAATTAAGAACGGCCGCGTGCTGACCATGGATTCTCCCTGGGAACAAAATAAATCCCTTTTGATTAAAGATGGAATTATTGTAGATATTGTAGATAATGATTTAGCTCAAAGGCTTGATGCCAATGAAATAATAGATGCGAGCGGTCTGGTTGTAATGCCCGGTCTGATAGACTGTCATACACATTTGGGCGAATATGCTACAGAGGGAGTTCATAAAGTCAGAGGTAAATCCCAAAAAATGGCCGCCACTTCAAACTTTCTTGACTGTTTGAAAAGCGGAGTGACTGCAATAGGTGATCATCATCTGGGCCACTCGGTTTTATCAACTCCTGTAGGAGAATTAAAAGAGGCAGCCAGGAATACGGTTCTAACCATCAAATTTGCTACCGGAACATGCTGTGTAGGTACAGAACCTTTAGCTTACACTTCATCTTTACGGCCGGGGAACATTCTAACCTATGATGATTTAGACGATGGCCATTTTGCAAAACTTGCAGCGGAAAGTGAATTTCCGGGAGAAAATATATTCATAACCGCAACGGTGGCAAATTTACCATCTAATCTTGTACCAAACGGCGGAAAACGCATTCTCGAAAGTGATGATATTTTTAGAATTGTTAATATATTCCATGCTCTTGGTAAAAAAATAGGAGCACATATAGAAGGTACTGAGAACATACAACTGTTTATAGAAGCCGGTGGAGATGTAATTCATCATGCTCATGGAGCAACAATTGATCAGTTTGAAGAAATGGCACGTAAAAACATCTACATGGTAGCTACACCTCATGGTGGGACAAGTAGGGCTCCAAATACTCCCCAAGAGATATACAGTGCCTTAAATGCAGGAGTGACAACAGCAATTGCAACCGATTCATATTTACCCGTTCACTCTGAAGCATTAGGTATGGACGACCTAGAAGTAGTGGGCCCTAAAGACTTTTTGAAAATCTGCAAACCAACTTTTGAATACCTAAAACAGCAAGGAATGAATGAGATTGATTGCCTTAAAATGATAACGACAAATGCAGCTAAGATTATAGGGCTTGAAGCTGAGATTGGTTCACTAAAAACTCTAAAAAAGGCAGATATTATTCTTTGCAAAGGGTTGCCGGTATTTGACTTTACCGACACTGAATCCATCGTTATGGTCATAAAAAATGGTTTAATCGAGATTAGTAAAGATTTTCAATAATACCATTGATGAACGGAGGTGGTTATTATCTGGATGATATTCTAAATATTGTTGTTTTATCTAATTTCATTATCGTTCTACCCTTTCTGTTCGTTTTTTTACACTGAAAATTTAAAGGAGGTTTTTTTAGTGGCTGTTAAGGAAAAAGATGTAACCAAAAATGGAGGTCGTGCAATATCGAATATTGAATATGTAGGTATGTCACTTATCGCTCTATCCCTTATCATCCTTTTTATTAAACCTGAAATCATCGGTGGTAGCTTTGATGCAATGCTGAAAAAAGCCGTCGGCCCGGTAGTTAATGTTTATCTTACCGGTACTCTTGGTACCGCTGTCATTTTAAGCGTTATGACCGGACGTATCCTGGAACGCCTTGGTTTTACCGATGCCTTAGTGCGTATTTTTACTCCATTGGCAAAGCTTATGAAAATCACACCGTTAATCGTTGTCCCAGCTATTTATAATATACTAGGTGATATAAACGCATCAGGAAGAATCACCGGACCTTCTCTGAAGAAAGCAGGGGCTACAAAAGACGAACAAAAAATAGCCGTTGCTACCATGTTTCAATCACAGCAATCTTTCTCAACCTTTATGCTTGGCTTGGTAGCATTCGCATCGGTAGGAATATGGGCATTCCCAATTGTAATTATCGGTATATTGCTTCCTGTTATCATAGTGCCTTTTCTACTCAGCAAAACCATTTACAGGGATGTTAAGTACAAGGACATCAGCGAAATGCCAAGCTTTACACCTAGTACACCTATGTTTGCCACTCTAATTAACGGTGCTCGGGAAGGTGCCGAATTAATGTTCTTACTATTAATACCAGCCGTTGTTGTCGTTTTCGCTATCATAGGATTACTCGAATATATAGGAATATGGGCACCCATTGAATCAGCAATGTCTGCTTTTCTTAGTGCTTTATCCATTGATCCTGCAACAGGTATGCAATCCATTCTTGTTGCACCTACACTTGCAATGAATACCCTCGTGGAAACCATAGGAACTATGCCTACACGTTTCGCCATAGGTTCATTTATCCTTGCTGCATCAGGTCTGCCTTTGCAAATACCTTTTGCTCAGATTCCTGCTGTGTGGTCACAAAGTTCGGACCTTACCGGCAGTGAAGCTATGCAGGCCGCCCTTGTAGGTTTGACGATTCGTGTGTTGAGCGCATTTGCCTTAGCTTGGATATTAACACCGATGGTATAAAAATATATTTACCAAAAACGCCGCAGTTTTTCTGCGGCGTTTGTTTTAATTGTTTTCTCTACTTTTTCATTTCCTTCACGGCTTTTACTATATCTTCAGCCGTTAGATTGTAAAGTTTCAACAATTCCTGAGGTTTTCCGGACTGACCGAACTCATCTTTTATTCCTATTCTACGCATGAGTGTAGGCTTCTTCTCAGCTAAGACCTCGGCTACAGCACTGCCAAGACCTCCTATTACGTTATGTTCTTCAGCAGTAACAATGGCTCCACATTCTGCAGCCTTCAGTATTATTTCCTCATCGATCGGTTTTAAGGTGTGAATGTTTACCACCATAGCTTTTATTCCATCCTTTTCAAGGATCTCTGCAGCTTTTAATGCTTCACCTACCATTATTCCTGTGGCTATAATAGCTGCATCGGTGCCTTCTTTCAGCACCTTACCTTTACCTATCTCAAATTCGTAGTCCTCATCAAAGATGGTCTCCACCGGAAGACGGCCAAATCTTAAATAAACCGGCCCCTTATGAAGGGCTGCCGCTCTTACCGCTTTTCTTGCTTCTACACTATCAGCGGGATTTATTACCGTCATATTGGGCAGGGCTCTCATGATGGCTTAATCTTCTATGGCCTGATGTGTAGCTCCGTCCTCACCAACTGTTAACCCGGCATGAGTAGCGGCAATTTTTACATTTAATCCCGGATAACAAATCGAGTTTCTTACTTGTTCAAAAGCCCTTCCCGTGGCAAATATAGCAAAGGTACTGGCAAATGGTATTTTGCCACAGGTAGCAAAACCCGCCGCCGTTCCCATAAGATTTTGTTCCGCTATGCCCATATTAAAGAATCGTTCGGGGAATTTTTTAGCAAAAATAGCTGTTTTTGTGGAGCCTGAAAGGTCGGCATCCAATACTACGATATCTTTTATCTCTTCACCTATTTCAGCCAGAGCCTCTCCATAGGCTTCACGGGTTGCGATCTTGGTCATCTCATATCTCCTCCAAAATGTGTTTATATTATCTCAAGTACTTCT
>DUNY01000029.1 GCA_012839145.1 Thermoanaerobacterales bacterium | reverse complement strand
GGCTTTAACAGAACCGAGCGGTCAGTTTTATAACAATCTTTTAATAAAAAAATTCAATAAAAAGCATTCTTAGGAGGAGATATACATATGAAACAAAAACAAAAAAAGCTTATATCTGTACTGATTGTATTTTTATTTATTATAACAGCTGCTACACTGGCAGGATGCAGATCAAAAACCTCCGACGATATCAGTGAAGAAGCGGCAGTACCTATAGAAGCGAAAGAAGTAAAGTTAGAGAGCATAAAGGACATAACAAAGCTAACAGGAACTATTGAAGCCGAAGACGATGTAAAGGTGACGTCAAAGATCCCCGGTCGGGTGGAACAAGTATTAAAGGATGTAGGGGATTTTGTAGAAAAAGGTGACCCCCTAATCATCCTGGAGACAAAAGAGCTTTATAACCAGTTAGCTCAGGCTGAGGCAGCACTGGCTATGGCTCAGGCAAATTTAAGTGCCAATGAGGATGCGGCTCTCCCTCAGCAACTGGAACAGGTGAGGGCAGGCCTCGAGCAGGCCGAGGCTAATTATGTTAACGCTAAGGCTGATTATGACCGTATGAAGGCTCTTTATGAGGCGGACGCCATCTCCAAACAAGTATTTGATGGAATGACCTTAAAGTTCCAGGTAGCCAAAACCCAGTATGAAACTGCAAAAGAGCAATTTAGGCTTACCAAAGAGCGGCTGCCTAAGAATGCAGAAGCATTAAGGGCGCAAGTAAAACAAGCTGAGTCGGCCGTAGGTCTGATACAGACCAATCTTGAGAACTCGATAATAACATCACCGGTGACAGGTATTATTTCAAATAAGCTAACCAATGACGGTGAAGTGATAGCGGCAGGTTACCCGCTTTTGACCGTTGTAAATATTGATACAGTCAAAGTAGTCATCGACGTAGCCGAAGAGGAAATAAACAAGATAAAAGATGGCCAGGAAGTGGATGTAACTGTTGGAGCTATTGGTGATAAGAAGTTAAAAGGGATAATAACCATTGTGTCCCCTGCTTCAAATCCCACTCGATTGTTCCAGGTAAAAATAAGCATTAATAATGAAGACCATACACTAAAACCCGGAATGTTTGCTGAGGTCGATGTAGAAAAAGGCATAAAAGAAAACGTGGTTGTACTGCCAAAGGATGCCATACTGCTTAAAAAACACGGCAATGTAGCCTTTGTGGTATTAGAAGGCAAAGCCGTGGAAAGAATGGTAAAACTCGGTATAACCAACGGCAATAGCGTCGAAATACTGGAAGGAATAAACCCCGGAGAAAAAGTCGTAGTAAAGGGTCAGAACATGTTAAAAGAAGGAACTTCAGTAAAACTTTAGATTAGGGTTGAGGTGAAAATCAAATGAAACTTTCGGATTTTGCAATAAAACGTCCTGTAACTATGCTAATGGTCGTAGTTGTAATCATGGTTTTGGGCATGGTATCTATATCCAAAATGTCCATTGACCTTTTACCTGATGTGGACGTACCGGTTATAGTTGTCATAACTACATATCCCGGTGCCGCATCGGAAGAGATAGAGGATACAGTCACAAAACCCATTGAAAAATCTGTATCCGGTGTTGAAAATGTAAAAACGATTCTCTCAGACAGTCAACCAAATGTATCGGCTGTTCAGGTCCGATTTAACTGGGGTACAGATCTTGATATTGCAGCTATGAATGTAAGGGAAAAACTTGATCTTATCAGACGAACTCTGCCGGAAAATACTGAAGAGCCAATAGTCTTAAAGATGGATCCTTCCATGATGCCTGTGCTGATTCTAGGTATGGAAGGTGAAAGAGATACCATGTATCTGAGGCAGTTAGCTGATGATACCATTGTAAAACAGATTGAAAGCGTTGAAGGGGTTTCCAGCGTAAAAATCGTCGGCGGTGCCGAGCGGCAGATTAGGGTAAGAGTGTACCCAGATAAGCTTTCAGGATATAAAGTGGCTTTTTCTCAAGTAATTTCAGCCTTAAAGGCCGGCAATATAAACGTACCTGCCGGTGAAGTTGATTATGGAAATCGGGAATTGCTCGTTAAAACAACCGGCGAATTTACTGATATGGAAGAAATTAAAAACCTGGTGGTGGTAAACCGTCAGGGTGCTATCGTGCGATTGAGAGATATAGCCGATGTAAAGGATACCCAAGAAGAAATAAAGGTGTATTCCAGGATAAATGAAAATGAAGGTCTCAGAATTCTAGTACAAAAACAAAGTGATGCCAACAGTGTCAGAGTAGCAGAAAAGGTAAAACAGCAAATTGCGGAAATCGAAAAAACTTTACCGCCGGATATTGAAATAACCGAGATTTTGGACCAATCCAACTATATACAGAAGGCTATAAACAATGTGGCGTCAAATGCTATACAAGGCTCAATTCTTGCGATTCTGGTTATATTTGCCTTTTTACACAGTTACAAATCCACCCTTGTTATAGCAGTTTCCATACCTTTTTCCATAATAACTACCATTGTTATCATGTACTTTTCGGGAATCACACTCAATGTCATGTCCCTAGGCGGTTTGGCCATCGGGGTCGGTATGCTGGTGGACAATTCTATAGTGGTCTTAGAAAATATTTATCGCCATCAAAGCCTGGGGAAAAGCAAGCTTGAAGCTGCCTCGGTAGGTGCATCGGAAATGACCCTGGCTATAATGGCTTCAACCCTCACTACCATTGCAGTATTTGTACCTATAGTCTTTATAGAGGGTATTACTTCAACCATCTTTAAAGAGCTCAGCCTAACAATAACCTTTTCCCTCATATCGTCAATCTTTGTAGCGGTTACGGTAGTGCCGCTTTTAAGCTCCAGGTTAGTGGACGTAAAAGACACCTCCGGTGGTAAATCCGGGTTTTTAAATAAATTCTTTAAAAAGGTGGATAAACTATATGGTCGGGTAGACGTTAAGTATGGACAACTGCTGTCGTGGGCACTGGGGCACAGGAAAATTATAGTCCTTATCATGATAGGCTTGGTAGTCGTAAGTGCCTTAGCAGCACCTTTGGTTGGCTCGGAGTTTTTCCCGGAAACCGATGAAGGCAAAATAACCGTGGAAGTGTCCCTGCCCCTAGGCTCCAAAGTGGATGTAACCGATGAAGTGATGAAGCATATAGAGGAAAAGGTCATGGAAATCCCTGAAGTAGAACGGTTTTCATCCCAGGTAGGGACTACCACCTTGAAGACTTTTTTAGGCACCGGAACTACGGAAATAGGAAGTATGGACATACGCCTTGGATCCCAGGGTGAGAGGAAACGCAGCACCAAGGATATAGCTGAAGAGCTCCGGCAAAAGATAGGGGAAGTTCCGGGCGCTGAAATTGATGTAAAGAGTGCAACTATCATCAGTAGAATTGGTTCCGTGACGGGCTCTGATAAACCGGTCCAAATAGCCATAAAGGGCGAGGATTTTGATGTTTTGGAAGAACTTTCAGGTAAGGTGGAAAATATCGTCCGCAAGGTACCCGGCACCAGAGATGTAGAAACAACCATGGAAGAAGGTCGACCTGAAGTTCAAGTTAGAATCGATAAAAATAAAGCCTCTTATTACGGACTAGACACATACAGTGTAGCTGCAACCGTAAGAGTAGCAATAAACGGTGCCGTAGCCACCCAGTATAAGGTGGCAGGCTCTGAAGTGGATGTTAATGTTCAGCTGTCCGATATGGCTCGGGAGACTCTGGAAGATTTAAAAGCGATGACCATAATGTCCCCTGAAGGTGTAAACGTACCACTTGGCTATATCGCTGATTTTGATATTACCGAAGGCCCTAATATCATCAAAAGGGAAGATCAGGAGCGAATGGTCTACGTATCGGCAGATATTTATCACCGCAGCTTAAGTGAGGTAATCAGAGATATCGAATCTCAAATTGCAGACATACAAATGCCTGAGGGCTATTCCATCAAATTTGAAGGGCAGAACAAAGAAATGGTGGAAGCCTTTGAAGGGCTTAGGCTAGCCATGGGTTTGGCGGTAATCCTGGTTTACGCCGTTATGGCCTCACAGTTTGAGTCACTGCTACATCCTTTTACTATTATGTTCTCCTTACCGGTGGCATCCTTCGGTGTGGTATTCGGCTTGCTGTTAAACCGCAGATCATTCAACGTTCCGGCATATATGGGAATAATCATGCTGGCCGGTATTGCCGTTAACAACGCCATCGTTCTAGTGGATTACATCAACCAGCTCAAAGCTGAAGGCAAGTCAACCAGGGAGGCAATTATAGAAGCCGGTCCCACAAGACTAAGGGCCATAAGTATGACAACACTAACTACAGTATTAGGCCTGCTGCCGCTGTCTTTAGGCATTGGCGAGGCTGGTGAAATTCAGGCACCTTTGGCGGTATCTGTTATGTATGGTCTTTTAGTTTCCACTGTGCTGACTTTGATTGTGGTGCCGGTAATGTATTCAATTTTTGATGATGTCCATGGTTGGTTTGGGCGTAAAAACATGGCCAAATAAGGCTTAAACTCAAGGAGATGATAAAATTGCGGAAAAAAGCGATTTCCCTAGTATTAACATTGGCAATACTTTTTTATACGCCGCTAATGGCGCTAGGCCAAGAGAAAACCTCATTTACTATTGATGAATGTGTAGACATGGCTTTAGAAAACAACACAATGCTTCAAATAAAGGCTTGGGACCTTGAAAAATCAAAGGTGGAGAGGGAAGAAGCGGTACACACCTCGAAAAAAATAGACCGGGCAAGGGACGATTTAAAAGAAATTCGGCTACCTGTTCCCACAAACCCCACTGAAATTATTCAAGGAATGGTTGCAGGGATGAAAATTGCACAGACCGAAAGC
>DUNY01000349.1 GCA_012839145.1 Thermoanaerobacterales bacterium | reverse complement strand
CCCTAAAAACTGCTCTAGACGTTTGGAATCTTAACCGTAATTGTAACTCTAATATTTACATGGGGGTGAGTTAAGGGGTTAACCGACGACCGAGGAAAATTACACACTAATTTGGACTTGACTAAATAAAAAAAGGGGAGGAGTAATCCATGGCTGAAATTAACTTTCAAATCATCAAGACATTGGGAATCCTTTCAGAATCTCCTAAAGGATGGACGAAGGAATTAAACCTCATTAGTTGGAATGAAAGAAAACCGAAGTATGATTTAAGGGATTGGGATCCCGAACATGAGAAGATGGGCAAGGGAGTTACCCTAAGTTTTGATGAATTAAAGAAACTTAAAGAAATCTTAAATGATATGGATTTATAATTTGATTTGATACCATTTCGGAGGTGAGGCAAATTAATCTCGAACCCATAGGTCGTGCATACAAAGTCATACAGGACGTTAATGGTAAATACTTGGCGGCAATGATAATATCTGAACATGACAGCTGTGAAGAAGCTGTTGAGGCAACGCTAGAGGCAATGAACAAAGAGAGTGAGGAAATAAGTAAAAGAGAAATTGAGGAGTTGAGAGAAAAAGGCATCAAAGCCGTGAGATTTGAGGATGCCATAAAGGACATGACACCGGAAGAACTTGAAGGGTTTCTTGAAGAAAGAAAGCGAAAGTTTTTGATGCCACTTATGGATAAAAACATTGAGATGCTTGAGCAAAAGAGTAAAAGGTGTAGGATCAAGCGTATTAAATAGGCATACCAACTGCAACTATAGAACATTAGAAGGTATTGCCTATGGGCAAGATATCGTAATTATTAATGCTTGATACTATAAAAAGCCGCGGGTAATGATCTCAAAATTCATAAAGGATTAAAACATATTCCCATCAGTTTTATAATGTATAGCGTATTTTAACTACTCACAGAGGCAAACATGTGCTGTTCTTCCCAAAAAAAATTATTTGCCGGTAGGCTAAAAACTTAAAGAAGTCAATGTAGATGGGCAACAGAAGACTATTATAATGGAAGGAGACAGCTTCTAGGGTTGGCGTATAAGAAAATCAATAGGAATTGGAAAATTGTTTAGAATAAATCTGTCAAAGTCCGGTATGGGTTTTTCAGCAGGTGTTCCAGGCTATAGAGTTTCGGTGAGCCCAGATAAAAAGGTTCGTCGAACAATCGGCATCCCTGGAACGGGAATATATAACACTGAGGTAATAGGGGATAAGAGATTAAAAGAAGCGGCCCACTTGTCCTAATTGCAATAGCCCGGTGACTGCAAAAGCTAATTTTTGCCCGAACTGCGGAATAAAACTCAAATAAAACTTTTGGAAGTGAAGATAATGCCATTGTCTGGAAACCACGAGGAAAAAATTGAAATGATAAATAACATATGTAAAAAATACAATATTGTAATTATGTATCTATTTGGTTCGCAGAAAGAAAATGCATATAAGATGTTAAATGGTGAGGACATTCTTATAAAGGACCCTCTTGCTGATATCGATGTTGGTGTAGTTTTCTCATATGATATCAATAAAGTTGATGGCAGATATAAATTGTATGGTGACATTTATAATGACCTAATAGAAATATTTCCGAAACTTGATTTGGTTTTTTTGCAGGAAAACCACTCAGTATTTCAAACAGAAGCCATTTCAGGTATATGTATTTACGCTGAATCAGAAGAATTAAAAGATGATTACGAACTTACGACACTGGCAAAAGCCGCTGACTTTAAATGTGTTCTTGAAAAGTTTTATGAAGAACATTTGGAGGAATTATAATGATTAATAGATCTTCTATTTTAGAACGGATTACTTTAATCCAAAGTTATTTAAAAGAACTTGAAGAACTCAAGTCCATTCCACGAGAAGATTTTTTAAAAAAAGGTTTATATTCCGGTGCGGCCGAAAGCTTTCTGAGAAGATCATTAGAAGCAATTTTTGACATTGGACGACATATATTAGCAAAAACCGGTCATATTGACCTTGCTACCGAATATAAATCAATAGCTAAAGGTTTGGTAACAAAAGGAATTGTAGATGATGGTCTAGGCCATAAACTACTTCAAATGGCCGGTTATAGAAATCGCATGGTGCACTTATATAGTGTTATAACTAATGAAGAACTTTATGAAATAATAAATAATGACCTTAATGATATTTATGATTTTGTAAAATCTATAAAAAAATATTTATCTTAGGTGGGGATTGGGAGATTATTTTATCCGAAATATTCAAAAGAGGTGCCCCCTTATATATTTTGGGGCACCTCTTTT
>DUNY01000168.1 GCA_012839145.1 Thermoanaerobacterales bacterium | reverse complement strand
AGGCAATAAACTTGAAATAATTGGGGAGAGGTGACAAAATGCGTAATTTAATAACAAAAAAAGGTAGCTTTTCCCTGACATTTAGAATAAGCTTGGCAATTACCGTCCTCATGATTTTATTAATGTTTGCAGTGGGATTTTCCATATATATGAAAGATGCAAAAACTTACTATGAAAGTGTCAAAAACCATGGATGGACTACGGTAAAAACGGTCAGAGCTTTTGCGGCAAGGCATATGCAAATCGATAATTATCAATCACTGAGCAAAATTATAAAATCAATTACTGAGGATACATACATTCGACAGGCGACCGTCGTTAATGCAACAAGAACGGTAGTAGCCCATGCAGGTCCCCAAGTAAGGGGTCAGGTTATAGACACCGGACCCATATCCGATGGAACTGAAATTGCTGAGCCTGTTATGCAATTATTAAAGAACAAGAAGGGTGATGGAAGCAGTTTTGCTTTTACTGCACCAATTGAAGATGAATCGGGACAGGTAATCGGGTATTTGTACTTGGTGGAAGACCTTGGACCGATGGAGCGGCATCTACGCCAATTGGGATATGATTTACTGAAATATTTTTTACTGGCCGTATTTGCCGGCTTGATTGTTACCCGTTTGATAATAATCAGGGCTGTAGGTAAACCCATAAAAGAAATAATTGGAGTTACTGAAAAGATAGCCCTGGGTGATTTTACCGGCCGATTAAAAATCAGCTCTACAGATGAAATCGGAAAATTAGCTTATGCTTTCAATGTAATGAGTGACCGCATAGGTATCTTATTTGAACTGATACGTTCCAGTGTAGGTGAGGTGGCATATGCATCAAATATTATAGATCAATGTTCCGTTAAAGCCGGGTTAGACCAGGGAATAAATTCGGATAAATCCAGCAATATTAATATAGATTTGAAGGAAATTAATGCCAATGCAAGGCAAATTTCCCGCAATGTTAATAAACTGCTTTCCTTGACCAAACAGTTTAATACAGATATCAATGCAAAGGGTGAAGAACTTTGATAAGTATCGGCGATCTCGACAGACTTCTCGGTAGAACAATAAACAAGGTAGATCAGAGCAGGAAAGAATTCTATCAAATGGGTGAAAACTTACGCCAGGAATATGAAAAGGCAAAAAAAGAATTGACGGAGATAAAAAGTGAGATCACCTACGTCATCCACCGGGTTGACACTCTTGAAAAAGAGTATACCCAAGCAAGAAGGCACTTGATGGAAGTGAGCCAGGAGTTTAATCGTTATGGCGAAGGAGAAATAAAACAAGCATATGAGGATGCACATAAAAAACAAATTGAACTACTCACACTTAGGGAGAGGGAAAAATTGTTGCGTTTGAGGAGGGATACCCTGGAACTGAATTTGAAGACCCTCCAAAGTACACTGCTGCATTCTGAAAAAATGCTTTCAAATGTAAGCATGGCCTTAAAATTTTTAAACAATGACCTTGAAACCGTCAGCTCTCAGATAGGTATTGCACACCAGATACAGGCATTGGGTTCATATATAATTATGGCTCAAGAAGAGGAACGAAAACGGGTGGCCAGAGAGATTCACGACGGCCCGGCCCAAAGCTTTGCCAATGTGGTGATGAGGGCTGAGTTCTGTATAAAACTGCTGGATAAGGAGCCTACAAAAGTTCGTGATGAACTGTATCGACTTATAGATTTGGTCCAGAAAAACCTACAGGATGTTCGAAAAATAATCTTCGACCTGCGCCCGATGGTGCTGGATGACTTGGGCCTTGTGCCTGCAATAAAGCGGTACACGGAAGAATATTTAAAAGAATACGGCATATATACAGATATAACTGTTGCAGGCAGTGAACGCAGGCTTGACAGCTCTTTGGAAGTGGCATTGTTTAGAGTAATCCAGGAATCATTGACCAATGTAAAAAAACATTCTGACGCAAAACGGGTAATGGTGAAAATAGAATTCCTGCCCAACAGGGTAAATGTCATCGTAAAAGATGATGGATGTGGTTTTGACAAGGAGAAAACAATGTTACAAAAACAAGGAAGCGGTTTCGGATTAATAGGCATGAGAGAGCGAATACAACTTCTCAAAGGGAAGTTTGAAATAAAAACAGCACCAAGCAAGGGCACAGAAGTATTTATCAGCTTGCCCACAGCAACAGAAACCCAATCGGCAGCCACGGAAACTCAACTTCTGCATAATATTGTGTAAAAAACGATGGCTGTCTTTCATAAGTATCTTATAGAAAAAATGAAATGATATTCCAATGAAAGCTATTTATAATTCTTTTTAAAAAGGATATAAACCTGGGGAAATGTTGTTATTAGCAAAATAGGAGGTGGTAAATCATAGATAATACTGTTACTTTGCGTGAAAGTTTATTAATGAAAATTTAAGGAGGTGTAAAAATGAGAAAACATAAAACAAAAGAATTAATAGCAACTTTACTTATTATTGTAATGGTGGCAATGCTGGGGTTGAACCTAGCATGGGCAGAAGATGTCAATGAAAGAGACCAAGGTTCCGGTGAACAATTAAAAAGTGTAGCAGAAGAAGTATATTCAGACGGGGAAGACACAAACCTTCCCGGCATTCTAGGGGGGAAAAGCGGCACGACCTTAACTGCCAAAATAACCGGCAAAATATATCGAGAGATAACCACTAACTATGACTGGGCAATATCAAAAACCAGTGATGAGAATTCCATCGAAATTGCACCGGGCGAAACCAAGCCCGTACAGTTCACCGTTACTGCTACAAGAAGCGAAGGTGAAACAACTGACCGGTACAGGATAAGGGGCAAGGTGACGGTCAAAAACGAAGGGGCAGTAGCGACTGAAAATTTAACAATAGTTGTTCAGCTCAGATATAAAGCTGGAAGCGGCCAGTTTCAAGACTTGGCAGGTGCATCAACAACTATTCCAACTGCTGAGTTACAACCCCACACCACAGGTGTATACGATTATGATTTACCCTTTACACCGGTAGAAGGTGCCCAATACAAAGT
>DUNY01000288.1 GCA_012839145.1 Thermoanaerobacterales bacterium | reverse complement strand
CCAAATGAAAATAAACACCTTTTTAGGTGTTTATTATTTTATAGACATAAATTTTGATAAAACGCTTCTTTTCCATGTAAAGCTTCTTCGTTATAACGATCATTTCTTAGTGTTACTTTTTTATAGTCGGCTATTAATAACTTTGCTCTCTCCTTTTTTTCATACTTATTTATAAATAGAAAAACACTAATCGAACAAGTGTTTTAAGAATTACATGAACCATTCCGGTACAATAGCTTCAAATTTAACTAAATAGCTTGCTTTGCCTTTTTACAAAATGATATAAATTTAACCGGTGTTTTGTTTGTATATGTAAAACACCGGTTAAACCAGTGGACATTTTTTGTAATCATAAATTTCCCACTTTTGCAACACCTCTTTTGTAGGATTATATCATTTGTAAATTTATGATAAAATATGGGTAGAGCTTGACGCTTACTTAGCAGAAAGGGTGTAGGACCCTTGAAAAATATTCAAAGAAAACGGATACATACTAGCATTTTATTAAAAATCTCAATCTTGGTAATTGTGTTATGCGGCATTATTATTATTTATTCCTCTAACACACTATATCATGGGTGGTCGAATTATCAGCAAGCAAAAGAATGGAAAACAATTCAGGATATAACAAGTCCTTTAGCGGATGCTCTGAAGAACTTTATGTTCGAAAGAGGTCGGATGAATGTGGTTCTTTCTGCACATAATCCGATTTCTAGAGAAAACCGTTCCTTTATCAATGAACGAAGGGCGGCTTATGATGAGTCCCTTGAGGCTGGATTTTCCATAATGGAGAAAAAATATTCCGAAGAGGCAGAAATGCTCCGTAATGAATATGACAAATTGAAGATTTTACGGATTAAGATGGATGAAGAATCACAAAAACCATTATTGGAGAGAACCCCGGACATTCGTACATTATGGTATACAAGTTGTACCAACTACATCAATCTTGTCGGTACAACACTTAAGAAAATTGGCGGGATTTCCCGAAATAACGATCTAATCGCTAATTATTACGAGTTAATCATTGATACTCTTCATTTCAGAAGCATCGTCGGTAACGAATCTTCCATTTTTACATCGGCTATTACCGGCAGTAAAACCATCAGCGAAGATGAATATGCAGAACTTTTGCTATTAAGGGGAGAGTCCAAACAGGTTTGGTCCGAAATGGAAAACAAAGCTATAATGATTGATTCAGATAATCTCATAGCAGTGCTGGAAATCGTCAATGATAGATATTACTGCCAATTCCGACCCAATCAGGATAGACTTCTTGAGCTTGCTCTAAAAGGTCAAATATATGATGGCGCCGGTAAAGAAATTGCCAAGTTATCTGTGGCGGCTCTTGACTCTATTCTTCTTCTTGCCGACGAAGCAATACATGAAATGGATATAGTAAATCAAAATAATACCAAAAATGGATATGAAAGTTTCATAAAAGGCATACTGCAATTGCTGGCAAGTATTTTGATCATTATATTTATACCCGCTTTCCTTAAAACGAGATTGATCCAACCGCTAAATACCATAGTAGATTTAATAGAAGACCTTAGTTTAGGAAAAACAGACATTATTATTCCTTTTATTCAAAGAAACGACGAAATAGGAAAGCTCGCAAATGGTGTTGAAATGTTGCAGAAAAGCATTGAAGAAGAGCAAGCCTTGAAACTTGAATTACAGGAGGCAGTCGTAAAACTTGAGGAACTTTCCGTAAAAGATCCTTTAACTGATCTATATAACCGAAGATATATTGTTCAAAGGATAAATGAACTAGAAAGAAGGTATAAGAGAAGCCAATCCGTTTTTTCGATCATAATTAGCGATATTGACTTTTTTAAAACAGTTAATGATCTTTATGGGCATGATTGTGGCGATTTTGTGCTTTCCAGTATAGCAAGACTAATATTCGGCTGTTGCAGGGAACAGGATATTGTTGCAAGATGGGGCGGAGAGGAGTTTTTGATTCTTTTGCCGGATACAAATCAAGATGGGGCACATGTTTTGGCAGAAAGGATTCGAAAAGAACTGGAAGACAAAACCTTGCAATGTGGAGACATCAGTTTAAAAATAACAATGACTTTCGGAGTGTCGGAATACAGTAAATCACTTGGTATAGAAGGCACCATTAGGAATGCTGATATGGCTTTATTACATGGTAAAAATCACGGGAGGAATCGAGTTGTTGTATTTTAGGTCTTTTTATATTATAGGCAAGAAAGCTAAGCCTAGTTCTGCTGTGGCTTTTTACTTGCACTGCATAATGAATAGTGCAACCCCTGATACCACTTTATAAAATAATCATTTTTGATTTATTATGATTGGGGGTTATATTTCGGAATAATCCAATTTTAAATAAAAACTAGAATAGTTAAAGGTGACATTACAAAGCAAAAAGCAGAAGTCATTGTTAATGCTGCGAACAGCAGCTTATTTGGAGTAGTGGCGTAGATGGTGCAATTCATAGAGCAGGCGGACCTAAGATACTTGAACAATGCAAGAAAATTGTAAATGAGATAGGCTCCGTAAAGACAGGAGAAGAAGTAATAACTTCCGGAGGAAACATCAAAGCAAACTATGTAATACATACTGTTGGCCTTATTTGGATATTATTTAGCACCTATTAAGGTGCTTTTTTATATGGCTAAAATCAATTATCAATTAATATAAGATTCTATTTATTAAATGCCGTAGTTGAAGGAATTATAGATTTTTTGAAGAATAATATACTATGATTAACAAAAATAGAAATTTATGGGTAAAATGATCTCGAATAAATGATTTAATGATATAAAATAAGCTTTGTTTATCTTCAATCATTTATGTGAATGGAAGGTGGGAACCACATGCAATTAAATATGGAACAGAGGAAAATTATAAACTCAAAGCCATCAGGACATTCACTGATCAAAGGAGTAGCCGGTTCAGGGAAAACGACGGTTTCGGTATATAGAATACCTTTTCTTTTAAACCATTACTGTTTCTTACCGGATGATGCTATTCTCATGGTTACATTTAACAAAACACTTTCTAATTACATAAGATATCTTTATGAGAAAATTGATGAAGAAGAAAAAATTGACTTATTTAATCTTATAAGCGAAGATGAAGGGAAAGTTCAAATTGCAACAGTGGACAGCCTCATTTATAAATACTTCTGCAAATACAAAGATAAAAATAAATTAAAACTGGATATTTCGACAGAAAAACAAATCCGGTATCATTTAATCCAACAGAGTATTTTTGAGCTCAAGAAAAGCTTTCCTAACTCTCATATTTTGGAGCAAAAATATTCCTCATTCTTATTGGATGAGATTGACTGGATAAAAT
>DUNY01000416.1 GCA_012839145.1 Thermoanaerobacterales bacterium | reverse complement strand
GAAGTTTCAAATACAAAACAATGGTGAAGAAGTTAGGTCTGCAACACTGATTGTAGTGCTTTATGACAAAAATACCAACAAAATGGAAAACTACTCTTTTGCAGCCAAATCATTTGAATCAGGAGAAACAACTAATTTAGGAGCGGGCTTTTTAGTTCCCGATACCGGAAGATATTTCATAAAATGTTTTGTATGGGAAAGCTTTGAAAACCAAGATGTTATTTTAGCAAATCCACTTGAGATAGAGGTTAAGCAGTAACTGAAATTGTAAGCACTACCTACCCCCTAGTGTGGCCGAAACTCATAAAGTTTCGGCTACACTACCATCTTTAACATAGGACTAACCCGACTAAATCCCCGCCTCTATAGGTGGCGGGTAACAAAGGGCGGTTAAGCCAAGTAAGGACTTTACTAACATTCAGAAGGGGCTCTATCCCCTCGGAATGAAGTCTCGTTCAATAAACATGAAACCCGTGGTATATGTGGTTTTACCAATATATTTTAGTGTAATGGATTAACATTCAAAATCATGTTATGGAGGTGTATTGTGTGAGAAAAAAGCTTATATCATTTCTGCTTATATTTGCATTACTGCTGCCCTGCTTTGCCTTTGCGGCAGGCACTGATACCATAGATTATCATATTGACGGTGATAAGTTATCTATTACCGTAAAAGGAGAAAGTTACAGACCTATCAGTATACTCATCGAAGATGGCAGCAGAAAGTATTATATAGATCAAAAAGAAACGGATGCAAGTGGGAAAGCTGTATTTAATACCCGTTTGGAAAAAGGAAAAGAATATAACTGTATAGTAAATATCGATGGAATTAGGAAGAACGAGACTATTACGGTACAAGAAGATGATCCGGACGAACCTAAACCGCCTGAAAAACCTAATGTAGCATATATTTACATCAAAGGGTATAAAGGAGTTATACTACCTGAGACAGGGGTAAATATAAAAAAAGGCGATACAGTGTTGAGTTTAACCAAAAGGATTTTAGGTTCCGAAGGAATTGATTATACGATTAGAAGTGGATATTTGGCAGGTATCGATAATCAAAACGAGTTTGATAAAGGACCTGGTAGTGGATGGGTGTTTTCAATCAACGGAGGTTTTCCAAGTGTGGGTGCAGGAAGTGTAAATGTGAGGAGCGGGGATTATATCGAATGGCTTTATACTACAAATCTGGGTAAAGATGTTGGAAATATCTTCACAGACCCAAAAAAAGATGTCTTTGATAATGCCTTTGCCTTGTTAGATGATAAAACCGCCGGAGAAAAAGAGATAACAAAAATGATAAAAGATATAGCTAACTATATTGTGGATGCGGTAGAAAAGATAAAAAGCAAAGATGATTTAAAAACTGTGTTAAAGGATTTTAGAGATATAAACACTATATTCTTGAAGGTTTTAAAAAGATTAGAAACTGAAGATGGCTTTGATAATGCAGCAGTTAACAGTTTAAAGATGGGAGAAATAGCGGCGAAATTACTGAACCATACCGATGACGAAGCCGTAATAAACCAAATATTTACGACAGTAAAAGAAAGCACCGGTATAACACTTGCACTGCTAAACAAAATGAGCAATCAGAGCAGGGTTGAAAAAATAGTTGATGATATGCTCAACTCATCCATTGAGTTTAATAAAAAATTGTTTGCAAGGCAGCCTGACAGCAATATAAAACCGGAACAGAGATTTTTTGTAATAATACCCCAGGACGATAAAGACAGTGTAGAGATAAGTTTGCCTGCAATTTTATTGAGCAGGGGCTTAGAAAAAGGAATAACAAAGCTGGATTTATCCTCAGAAATTTTAAATACAGGTATACCTCTGGATGCTTTAAATGAAACCCAAAAGAAACAAGGGCTTAAGGTAACTGCAAAAAAAGCGGACAGGTCAATTTTATCCAAAATCGTGCAAAACCAAATCCCTGGTGGAAGTATTATAATTGATATAACTGAAGGGAGCAAGGAAAATTTCAACAAACCCATAGAAGCAGGAATTCCTTTTACAGGTACATATAATAGTGAAGAAGCAGTAACTGTGTTTTTGTTAGATGACAACGGTAACATTCAACCTGTAGGTGGAGTTTACGACCCTACTGGCAAAAAAGTAAGGTTTTTTACGGCTCATTTCAGCAAATACTTTGCTAAAGAATCTACCGTGGATTTTATGGATATCGGGAACCATTGGGCTAAAAAAGAAATTGGCATATTGGCAGGCAAGGGTATAATCAAAGGAAAAAAGGAAGGGCTCTTTGAACCTGATGTCAATATTACAAGGGCCGAATTCACTGCTTTGATAACAAGATTACTAGGAAATAGCGAAAATGATCAGTATACAATCCCTTTTACAGATGTAACCAAAAATGATTGGTACTATAATCCAATAGCAATTGCTTACAACAATGGTCTGGTAAACGGAAAATCCATAAAAGAGTTTCATCCCAATGGCAATATTACAAGACAAGAAATGACAAAAATCATTTCAAACATACTGGAAAACAAATTTTACAAACAAGAAAATCTGGAAGACTTGAAAAAGTTTAAGGATTTTGCTGAAATTGCCCCATGGGCACAGGAAGGTGCCGCCTTGTGCCTGAGAGAAAAAATTATAAGCGGCGTAAGTGAAGGAAAATTTGCACCTCGGGATAATGCTACAAGGGCACAGGCTGCAACGATACTTTATCGTGTCTATGGTTCAATAATTAAGTAGATATTGATTTTCCGATGTTTACAGCAAGTAGGGTTTAGCTCATGTGAAGTTTCACTTCACATGAGCTAAGGACTTTGACCTGTTTCTATAAAATATGTGAGGTGAGAGAATGTACAGCAAATCACAAGCAAAAAAAGTTATTGCTGTGACCTTAATGGTATTTCTTGTTTGTCAATTTAGCTACTGTACTTTTGCAGCAGAGAAAACAACTATCGGCCAACAAGAAATATCCGATGCCATTGATGAGATCGTCAAATACATCTGTAAAAATAATGAAGGCTGCGAATTAACTGAGTGGCAAATTATCGGCATGACGGCAGCGGGTATAGAAGTTCCGGAAAAATGCTATGAAGACTTGGAGAAATACGTAAAAGCTCAGGAAGGCAGTTTTAGAAAAATCACTGATTATGCAAAGATTGTAATGGCAGTGACAGCCCTAAATAGTGACCCCAGGAATGTATCAGGATATGACATTATAGAAAAAATTTACAACAATGATAATATGACACTGCAGGGTACCAACGGTCCTATCTTTGCATTGATAGCCTTAGATGCCTCGGGCTGCTCAATTCCCCAAGGAGCTTTGTGGTCCCGGGAAAAACTGTTAGACTATATATTAAATCAGCAAAATGCCGATGGGGGGTTTCCTTTGACTTACGGTGAAGCAAGTGATATAGACATTACTGCCATGACCTTACAGACACTGTCAAGGTATCAGGAAAACCCAGGAGTGATAACGGCTATTGAAAATGCTGTTGATTTTTTATCCCAAAAGCAATCTGATGATGGTGGATATACTGCTTGGGGTGACGTAAGCAGTGAAAGTATTTCCCAGACAATAATAGCCCTGACCGCACTGGAGATAGATCCGGCAGAGGACTTTAGGTTCGTAAAAGATGGGAATCTCATATCAAAGCTATTTTCCTTTAAAGAGGCCGACGGTGGATTTTCTCACATTCAAGGGGAAGGGTCAAATGACATGGCAACTGAGCAGGCATTGGTGGCATTAGCAGCTTATAAACGATTTTTGGATGGCAAGAGCTGGATTTACGATATGCAAAAGGAGAATGAAACATTTCCCGATGAAGAAACATTTTCTGATGACGATGTTTCATTTGCTGATATAAATAGTGCGTCTGAATGGGCAAGGGAATATATTGAAAAAACTAAAAAATATGGTCTGATGGAGGGCAAAGGGGATAATCTATTTGAACCAAAGCAAAACTTAACTCGAGCAGAATTTACCACTTTGCTGGGGAGGTTGCTCAATTTTGAGCCAAGCAGCAAAGCTCCGCAAGTGTTTACTGACGTAAAACCCGACAGCTGGTATTATGGGTATGTTATGAAGGCTTATAAAGAGGGGATAATTTCAGGAAAGTTCGAGGAAAAATTTATGCCAAATGATTATATTACCAGGGAAGAAATGGCTGTCATGTTTCATCGGGCTTTATCTTTAAAAGCATCTGAGGATGTAGTAGTAAAGGATATACAAGAGGCATCCCAATGGGCAGTTCCGGCGATTAAGGTGGTAGTTGAAAATCAAATAATGATAGGGGACAATGGTGTTTTTTTACCGAAACAAAAGGTTACTCGAGAGATGGCAGCAACGGTAATAGTGAGGGTATTTGAAAAATGATAAGAACAGTAAAATTATTTAGAAACAAAAAATCACTAATTCTAATTTCAACACTGCTCATTGTTTGTTTTTTGATTGTTGGATGTGGCAATAAGACATCTGTTCCTAAAACCTCATCTCAGCCTGAGAAACAGGAAATTCAAAAACAGGAAGAAACAAAAGACCATATCCAAGAAGACCAAATACAGGCAGACAGTAAAAAGACGACGGATACTGTTCTAAATATGGATGATTCTAACACTGAACTAACCCACCCTAAGACCAGAATGGACTCGACTAACATTCAGAAGAGGTTGAATCCCTCTCTGAATGAAGTCTCGTTCAAAAAAAACGCAGCGGCAGATAGTGATGTAAGCAATAAAGGCCATGTACAGGAAAAGTCTCATAATACAGAACCGATTACCTCAGTTACTATTTCAATAGTCGGGCCAAAGGACACCGATGTGATTATGGAACCTACGGAGGTTGAAATAGCAGAAGAGGAAACGGTGCTGGATGTGTTGAAAAAAGTAACCCGGCAAAACAATATTCCCATGTCCTTTCGAGGGAAAAAATCCACAGCATATGTTGAGGGCATAAATAATTTATTCGAGTTCGACCATGGGGCGAAAAGCGGCTGGCTTTACAAAGTCAACGGCAGTTTTTACAGTAAAAGTGCCGGAGAATTTACACTAAAAGCCAATGACGTAATTGAGTGGCTTTATACTCTTGATATGGGTAGAGATGTAGAGGCTGATATAAGTGATTTGGGAGGGGTGTCGGATGAATAGGGGATTTGCATCACTTCATCCGGCCCCGTGTTTTCTTTATTATGTGAGTCTTGTTTTACTTGTGATGGTAATTTATCATCCGTTATTTTTATTATTGGCCTTATGCTTTCAAATATCATTAAACATAATGCAAGACGGCGGTAAAAGGCTGAAGGAATCAATAAAGTTTTACATATTCTTAGGATTGTTGATAGTCCTTATAAACCCCTTTATATCCCACCGGGGGCAAACAATTCTGTTTTATTTCTTAGACAATCCGGTGACACTGGAGGCTATAATTTACGGTATTGCCATGATGATGTCCCTTCTTACCATACTCATTTCTTTTGTCTCGTATAATATGGTCATAACTCCTGATAAATTCATGTTTCTTTTTTCCTCACTGCTTCCCAAAACGGTCTTTGTGTGCATGATGGCAATGCGATTTGTTCCGGTTTTAAAAAGACGGAGCCAAGATATTGCCCTTGTTCAAAAAACCAGAGGAACAGATACAACTACAGGTAGTTTTACACAGCGAATCAAAAACGGTATACAGATAATGATCATATTAATTACATGGTCCCTTGAAGAAGCCATTATTACATCCAGGTCAATGAGGGCAAGAGGGTATGGCATTACCAAGTATAGAAGTTCGTATTTCGATTATAAAATGACAAAGAGTGATTGGGCGGTTCTTGCCGTGATAATTTTTTCCTGTGGCAATCTATTTTATTTTTGGTATCAGAGCATAGGGCATTTTCAAATATACCCGAAGGTGTCGGCATTGACTTTGGATATAAGAACGGGGCTTTTTTTAGTCATGTCTTTTATATACCTTAGCATTCCCATAGTGATAGAAGGGGCTGAAAAATTAAGATGGCTTTAATATATATACAAAACCTGAATTTTACTTATCCCAATAACAAACAAAGGGCTTTAAAAAATGTGAACTTTTTCGTAGAAGAAGGAGAATTTGTAGTCCTTTGCGGACCCTCGGGCTGTGGAAAGACCACGTTGATGAGCCAATTAAAAAGAGAAATCCGTCCTGAGGGGGATATAAGCGGTAATATTTATTATCGAGGGGAACCCATAAACCACATGCCAAAAAAACAAGCTGTAGAGGAAATCGGTATGGTCTTTCAGGACCCTGAAAATCAGATAGTGCTGGATACTGTTTTACATGAGCTGGCATTTTCCATGGAGAATATGGGATATGATATAAAAATTATGAAAAAAAGAATAGCGGAAATGAGCAATTTTTTTGGATTGGAAAAAATGCTGCATAAACCTGTAAATGAGCTGTCAGGCGGTGAAAAACAGATATTAAATCTGGCATCCGTACTGCTACTCCAACCCAAAGTACTGCTCTTAGATGAACCCACCTCTCAGCTTGACCCGATTGGGGCAAAACGATTTTTGCAAATGGTACATAGGCTCAATAGAGAGCTTTCCATGACAATAATAATGAGTGAACATCGGCTTGAAGACGTATTCCCCCTGGCTGACAAGGTAATATTTATGCAAAAGGGTGAAGTGAAACATATGGGAAATCCAAGAAGTATCAGCTATAAAATTCTCATGTCCGGGGATGCTGCACAACACAACTATCTTCCATCGGTAGTAAGAATGTATTCATATCTTAAAAAGGATATAGAACAAGCAGAAATACCCATTGATGTGAGGGAAGCAAAAACGGTGATATGCAATTTGATTGACAAAGATGAAAAACAATATAGCGAGAACTCTGATATTTGCAGTAAATTTTCCGAAAAGCCGGTTATAAGTCTGAAAGATGTTTGTTTTAGATATGATAAAAACTCACCGAATATATTGGATAAATTATCTCTAGATATTTACCCGGGAGAATTTTTAACCATCTTAGGCGGTAATGGAGCTGGTAAATCCACACTGCTTCAGATTATTGCAGGTCTTAAAAAACCTCAAAGGGGCAAAGTATATTTTAAAGGTCGGGAGATGTCACGAATAAAAGAGGGAGAAAGGTATTCAAAAATAGGATATTTAGCACAAAACCCCATGCTTTACTTTATTTACGAAACGGTAGAGGATGAATTGTATAAGAGGGCGGAAATGCTAAAAACCAGAGTTGATGATGTAGAAAAACTACTGATGGAGTACATGGATTTATTTAATCTGGAACCATTATTGAAAAGACATCCCTATGATTTAAGCGGTGGAGAAAAGCAAAGACTGGCCATGGCTACAGTGCTTTTATCTAAACCTGAGGTACTTTTACTGGATGAACCGACAAAAGGCCTTGATCCTACATTTAAAATTAACTTTCAAAATATGCTCGATAAGCTTATAAAGACAGGAATGACAATCATAATGGTTTCCCATGACATAGAATTTACAGCCGGAAATACCTACTCTTGTGCCCTGCTGTTTAACGGTGAAATAACAAGCAAAGACACCTCATCTAATTTCTTTAGTGAAAATTATTTTTATACTACGTCCGTAAACAGAACTGTCAGGGAAAAGTTACCGAAGGCTATTATACTTGAGGATGTGAAAAAGGTATGCAGGAAAGAAAGACACATGCCGGTAAAAACGGCCTCATATTGACAATAGCGGGCTTTGTGGTAATCCTTGCTCTTTCCATATCCGGATCCGGGGATTATATCATGCCCATTAGCTTTGCTTTAATGATACTTTCTATGGTGCCTTTTTATATAAAATTCGAGAAAAAAGAATTAGATGCTGAAGAAATAGTATTAATAGCCATGATTTCGGCACTGGCTGCTGTTGGAAGAGTACCTTTTGCAGCACTGCCAAGTATTCAGCCCACCTCTTTTATAATAATCATGACTGCAATGACTTTTGGTAAAGAAGTGGGGTTTTTAGCAGGAAGTACAGCGGCATTGGTTTCAAACCTTTTTTTAGGACAGGGGCCGTGGACGCCTTGGCAGATGCTTAGCTGGGGAATGATGGGCTTTACTGCGGGATTGCTAAAAGATACTCATTTTATAAAATCAAAATTAGGCCTTTGTTTTTTTGGGTTCGCATGGGGTTTTTTATTCGGCTGGATAATGAATCTCTGGTTTTTGTTTCTTTTTCAGATGAAAGACATCACATGGAAAGTGTTATTAGGATCGTGTATTGCAAGTTTTAAATTTGACCTGAATCACGCTGTATGCAATATTATATTTATTTTACTTTTCAGCGACCGTTTCACAAAAATATTAAATAGAACAAAAGAAAAGTATGGGCTGTTGAAATAAATATATTTTTACTCAGTAAAATTCATCTGGGAGTGCCATAAAAATGATTCCCCATTAAGAACGAACAAGAATTGAAGGATAAAAGAAAGTGTAATAAAATGAGGAAAGATAATATACTGTCATTAGAAACACTGCATTAGAAAATCGGAGTCTAAAATACTATACAAAGAGAGGAGAATATCCGATGCTTATCAGAAAAATAGAGGAGTACTACTCTAAAGAGCATGGTTTAAATTGTGCCGAGACAATCCTTTATGCTTCCAACGACGTATATAAACTTGGCTTGGATAAGAATACACTAAAAATGGCCGCTGGTTTTGGAGGGGGCATGGGCATTGACAGTGTATGCGGTGCACTCACTGGCGGCATAATGGTGCTTGGTTTACTTTTTGTAAAGGACCGGGCCCATGAAAGTGATAGAGTAAAAACCCTGGAAAAGGAGTTTTTAAATCGATATAAGGATAAGATGGGAGATGTCAACTGTCCACCGTTAAAAGAAAAACACCATAACGATGAAGTTAGGTGTCTAAATGTTATAAAAGAAGCCGGGATTATTTTGGATGATATAGTTAAAAGAGAATTAAATTGCTGAAAGGGCAGGCGAAGAACCTTTATCGTGGATAAAGGCTGATTAAAGTTTTTTTCCAGATAAAGACAATCCGGTGGAAACCGCTTTTGCTAGGCCTACTGATACAGTGCTGTCAATTAAATGATGTATGAGAGTCCCAATACCTACCACCACAAAAGCTGTATACAGGTCAAAACCGAAAGGAAGCACAACTATGGCCTCGCCCAAGGCATGAATGGGTGCGGTAAGAATCAAGGCTTTCTCGAAAGAGAGGCCTTTTTTAATCAATAAAGCTCCGGCCAGACCAAAAAACACGTGAATAAATGCCCGTGCAGCTACATGGGGACCTAATATCAATAGGAAGCCGAGGGAAGATCCCAATCCCACCATAACCGCCGCCGTAGGTCCGATCAACATTGATATCATTGATGGAACATGGGATGCTAAAGTGGCGGAAAAAGGAGGAATGTAAATTTTTAGATATCCTCCAAAGGTAATAGGTATAAGTAATGATAAAGCCGTAAGTAAAGCGCTTGTGACAATTTGTTTAACTTTCATGATACACACGAGTCCTTTCATAATTTTTTATGGGTTCTGCTGCAGATAGTAACAATCGTGGTCGTCAGGTAGTACAGTTCACTCAAATTATATTTTCTATAGTTCAGACTCATTTTCTGTGAAAGCCTAAAGCTTTAGGCTCAATCTGGCCCCATCATTATGAATATATCCGAAGTCAGGCTGATTATATATGTTATATTTATCACTGATGTTGGTTCGCAAAAAGCTTTTTAACGGCTTTTTTATAACCTTGTCAAGAGTCATTTGCTAAAAGATAAAATTTGCTCTCTTGTAGTAACTGACGACCAAAAGTTTGTGACTTTCATGTTTTAAATCAAAAACCATCAATTAATTTAATAATCATTATACTGTATATACACCCGAGTAGTCAACTGTTTTTAAAAAAATGCTTATTCTAACAGTATACCCTTACTTTTCAATAAGCTCTCGGCCTTGTTTATACAATCATAGTTAATGGCCTCTACAGTATGAATATGAACACCATTGGTCAACTGAGAAAGTAGACTTGCCTTGTGCTTTTTCATAGCATGGATAAAATTGTCTACATCGTGAGAGCTAGAAAGCATTAGCATACCATGAAGTTCACCGTATAGAGGATGTTCTACTATTACATCTATTACTTTACAGCCACATTCAATAAAAATTAAAAGCTCTTCACGAGTGTTTTTTTCATCATGGCAAACAGCGATTTGCTTGCTGCAGAGATGTAAGGGCTTTTTTAATATATATCCTTGAGCGGTAGCAATGATTTCTTTTCCCGATGCACGAAGGATGGCAATATCTTGGACAATTACTTGACGGGTAACCCCAAAGATTTTTGCAAGCTCATTTCCAGATAAAGGTTCTTGATGGGCCCATAAAAGGTCAATGATTTTATCTCTTCTCTGCTCTGTATTCAATACAGTCACCCCTGATCTATCCATTAAATATATTATACCAGAAGAATACTGCTTTGAATATCTAACGCTTAGTGATAACCTGCAAAAACTCATATGAGATATCATAATTTGCAACAAAGTCACTTTTCAGCTCAATAGCATAATATATATTATGTTTATGACAGGCGACCAAAGGTCGCCCCTACAATATAGAATTCTTAATGTGTAGGGGGCCGGTATACAATATAGAATTACCAACATGTAGGGGCGGTCTTTGACCGCCCGCTTGCAACGCATTATTATTATGCGAAATAAAGTTGAGGAGGTTTACTTTCATGAATGATGATAAAAAAGTGGATAGAGGTCTTGGTCAGAATCAGTTTATTACTGAATCAATGAGTCTGAATCTTTTTTGGCTCAGAATCATGAAAGAGCATTCGCTTTTTTTACGGTTAGGCCTACCCTGTGATCAGAGAGAACTAATCGAGAGGGCCATGTTCTTTGAGCAGGCTTTTGACCGGCTTTTGGAAAGAGCTCGGCGGATTCAGGGAGGTACAGTACCAGTGGTCCGTGCCCTTAATGAAGAAAGCATACAGCTTGTAAGAGAACTTATAGAATATAAGACCCGATTGCTTTTGATGATGCTGGAGTGTCGGTTGGGTGGATTCAACTATCCCCTGCTTATAGACCATATAAGAAGAGAAGCCATATATTTTGTAAACCATCTGGAGCGGTTGCAAAGAGGTGAAATGACAAATCCGGTGACGAATCTATTACTGGAAGAGGTCTTCTGGCTCAGGATCATGGCTGACCACTCGAAGTTTATAAAGCATCTCTTAGATCCCTCGGAGCGGCAGTTGGTTGAAACCGCCGATGATTTAAGTGAGGAACTTGATGAACTGCGTTTTCAGGCAGAGGACTTTGAATCCTTTTTAAGAATTAATCCCATTTTTGTTCCATCCCTTGGGCGATTCACCAATGATGCCATAGGAGCTATAATGAATATACGGGATTTTAAAGCTCAAGCCCGGAACCTGATAGCAAGATGTGAGATAATAAGCCTGATACCTGAGTTGTTGGCTGATCATGTACTGAGGGAAGCCGAACATTCTTTGGAGCTGCTTAGGAGATTACAAAGGTAGTTGATTGGAACTGTTGCATAGAATCAGCAAAACACCTCATTTAACAATATCAATTTAATGAGGTGTTTTCTTTTACATAAATAAAGGTAACTGGACATTACTTCAGCATCTTAGATACAGTTTCAACCAAAAAGGTAATTCCATCATTCGGGCTCGGTATTTTTACACCGATAACCTGTAAGAAGCTAAGGACAAAACCGATAGTAAGAAACACTGAAAATGCTGCCAGTTCTCTCCAAAGCTTCCTTCTAATAAGACCTGGGATCTCGAAAAATATTATTAATATGAAAATAAAAATCAAACCATATACCACAGATTTTTACCCTCCTATTAACTTTACTTGGCTTTGGCTGGGCTAGTGGAAAGCCCGCCGGTCCGAAGTTTTGCGTCGATTTTCACCTGCACTTTTATTTCCGGGAATACATCATGCCATCTTCCTTGAAGTTCTTTCCACTCCCGAGGGTATTTTCGATGGACCGCCTGACCAAAACCAAAAACATCAGTTTCCCACTCCATTTGGGCTTTTTTTAAAACGGACTCAACTTCTTTTTTTATTACTTGAGCTTTTCGCTGCTCCAACACTTGAAACATTTCAGTAGTTGTTAACTCTACACGCGACATTTGTTCCGCCAGGTTACCTTCTTCCTTTATTTCAATGGTGATGACCACCTCACCGTCTTGGATTTCAGGGATTATCTTACTGCTGGCTCTTATTATCTCCAAAGCGACATTTTTGTTTTCCTCTTTCGGGGATTTGACAATGATAATTCCACTTTTCACTTTTCCAAGAATCCAGTTTAGTCCTCGAGTTTCCGGACGGTCTAGAAAGCCCATAAGTTTATCTTTTTTAAATACTGCGGCACCGGTTACCCTCATCTTTTTGTTTTCACTACTCTCTTCATTAATCATTTCAATCCGACTTGCCACCGGGTTTGTAACCGGGTCAGAAAGATCTTTAAAAAAATCACTGAGGTTTACCTTTACAGCCATGGAAGTGACGCTACTGGATGTTACCATGCCTTCAATGGCCTTTGCCGGAATTTTTTCTTGTTCGTGCTCAGCATGTATTATATCACCGGCCTTACCTTTTGCTATCAATAACCAAGTAAGACGTCGAGGTTCCGAATCACGATTAAATAAATCCAATAGAGGTGCTACCCCCGACCGAGCCATTTCCTCACCAATTACGAGAACCTTATTTTGAGATAAAAATAATTTTCGGCTGGATTGCATTGTGGCGTTTCTTATAGCTTCAAAAACCGTATAACCAGTAGAAGTCAATATCCAAACGCCCTTTCCGCCGGAACCCGAAGAAGGGGCTTTTATTTCACTGGGCTTCATTATTTGAAAGGTTGCGGTTATTATTCCATCCTCCTTGGATTTATCCAGCCCAACGGCTGTTACTATGGCTAAAGTATCCAATTCACGGCGGTTCCAACAGCCGATAACAGTTAATGATGCTATAGCCATTAAAAGGATTAAAAGCCATTTTCTCACCTTGAATCGGCTCCTTTATTCCTAATTACTGCTGTTAAAAGTAAAAAGACAGGTAATGCTACAATAAAGAACAGCGTATACCACGTATATATTTTGTATGACAGGAATTCATTGAGGGCGATCATGCTATCAGATTGGAATATGGCCAGACTGACTATTACTGTCCCTATAGCCAACGCCAGGGAACGATAGTCCTGTAGTTTTAAGAGTTGGGCTGTTGCCAAGACTGCAAGATAATAATTGATTGCTGTATTGATAAACATGCCTAAAACCCATATGCCAACAAATATGGCATCTATTCTTTCCAAAAAATCCCCTATACTGATGAGTCGAACTGTATAATAAAAGGGAAAAACCATTATTTTTGCCTGTTCAACCCCAAAAAGGGCTAAAGTGGTTATGGAAGTTAGAAAAAAATAAACTGTGATGATTATATATCCTATGCCCAAATAGGTTTTTGATTTTTTCGGGATATTTATATAAGGCATAAGCATTGACAAGAATAAGATTCCTGTAGTTCTTGGAGCTATAATGAAGGCACCGTATATCACAGGAAGGATACCGTTTTCCAAAACGGGAGTGAGATTTTTTAAATTCATATCTTTAGTTACCAGTGCAATAACTAAAAGGATGGCAAAAAAAATAATGGGAAACAGGATTTCACAGACACGGCAAATAGTTTCAATCCCTTGACGAACAGTATATGCTGCAAAAATGGAAGTGGTAATTATGAAAACTAGGATAGGGGTTTCTTGATAAGGAACAGTGGTCAAAAATTCGCCAAACTGCCTTAAAATTATAGCAGTTCGATGAGCAAAAAACCAAACATAAAGAGCACCTACAAGTTTACCCGCTGGGCCGAGAATAACTTCAGCCGATTGGATTATAGAAAGATTTTT
>DUNY01000435.1 GCA_012839145.1 Thermoanaerobacterales bacterium | reverse complement strand
TACAACGAAGGAAGATTTCAAAAAAGACTAGGATGCATGGCCCCTTTAGAATATCGAAACCATGCATCCAAATGTGCATAAATTTTAATTAAATTGATTGTCTACTTGACAAGGGTCAGTTCATTTTCCGGCTTTTTTATATGTCAAACAAAGAAGTATTAAATGTTATATCTGGTAAATTTGGCATAAAAAGTATTATAAAAATGCATAAAACGGCATATAAAACAAAGAAATAAGACTTGATTATGTGAGATGTTTCACATATAATAAGGTAAATAAGTCGACAAAAAAACAGCTAAAATTAAAGTAAGATTATGTAAAACAGCGTAAAATTAAGTTTGAATTTTTTTTATCAATGTTATATAATTGATAACATGAAAGATTATAAGAGTTTGCAATATCTCGTGCTCATTGCTCAAATAGGAATAAATATGGCACTACCTATAGTAGGTGGTATATTTATTGGAGCTTATATGGACCAAAAGTTTTCCACAGGTAGCGCTTTTTTAATTTTTGGCGCTCTATTGGGCGTTTTTTTCGGTATAGCAGGGGTCTATAAGCTGATATCCTATGAATTAAAGGAAAAGACAAAAAAGGATTAAACTAAATATAGTTTGCTACTTTTAAGGGAGGTGGTGCTGTTGAGAGAAGCATTAGAAGACGTAAAAGTTGCTGAAGAAGAAGCCAGAAACATTTTGAGCGAAGCCGATAAAGAGGCAAAAGCCATTGTTGCAGAGGCAACTAATGAGGGAGAAAAAATCCTTCAAGACGCAAAAAAGCGAGGTAAAGAAGAAGGAGAAAAACTAATTCAACAAGTAGAGGCTGAAGCTCATAAAATAGCTAAGGGCTTCGAGGAGGATTACGAGGAACAAGTTAAGCGTTTAAAAGAGATTTCCGCCAATAGGATGGAAACGGCGGTGGACATGATCGTAGAGAGGATCGTGAAGGCCCATGGCGATAGTTAACATGAAAAAAATGCACCTTCTGGGTCTGAAAAAAGAGCAAGGTAAAATATTAAGCACCTTGCAGAAAACCGGTGTAGTGGAAATAATTGATATAGTTGAAGATATTAACGAATCAGGCGATGAGGTGCAGGATAGTCAGATTCATCAAGAATTGACAAAAGAATTGACGTATCTGGAAACTAAGCTTAGCAATCTAAAATTTGGGATTGATTTTTTAAAGCCTTATGTTAAATCGATTAACCCCTTGATACATGGAAAACCAAGCATTAAAAAAGACGAGTTGTCAGAGATTCTTTCCAATGAAGTTAAGGTTTTAGAAACTTTACAAGCGGTATTTGACTTAGACAAAAGAATTTCACGACTAAAAGTTGAAGAATCCAAGCTTCAAGGTCAAATGGAAATGCTTTCACCTTGGCGTTCCCTTGATATTCCTTTAGATCAGCTGGGGTCAACACAAAAAACTGTTTTTCTGACAACTACAATGCCCAGAAAATCTAGAGAGGAATTGGAGAAAAAACTGGATGAAGAAGGTCTTTTGGCAGAGATAACAACACTGGGTGAAAGTCAAGATGATGTATATGCACTAGTTATCTATCATAAAAACCACGGAGAAGAACTGCAATCTCTGTTTAAGGAATTTTCAGTAAACACTCAGGATTTCCCAAGACTAAATGGTACACCGACAGAAATTATCAAAAAAGATCAAAAGAGACTTACAGATATTGAGAAAGAGCGAGAGAATATAAAGGATGAGTCTAAGAAATTAGCTGATCAAAGACTATACTTTGAGATTCTTTATGATTATTATTCGGTAGAAAGAGACAGAAAAAGTGCCCTTCAAAATGTAGCTGATACTGATAAAACTTTCTCGGTGCAGGCTTGGCTTCCTGAACAATATGAGGATTTAGTAAAAAGTGAAGTTTTGAAAGTAACCGATACAGTATATTTGGAGTTTAGGCCTCCTTCAGAGGATGAAGAGATGCCTGTCCTATTATCCAACAGCAAACTGGTGGAGCCTTTTGAAGTGATAACAGAGCTTTATAGTTTACCAGACCCGAGAGGAATTGATCCAAACATATACATGGCACCTTTTTACTTTATTTTTTTCGGTATGATGCTAAGTGATGCGGGGTATGGTATCATTATGAGCTTGATAACCGGATTTGCCCTTTGGAAATTTAAGCTGGCCGATTCAGGTAAGAAGTTTGTTTCCATGCTTTTCCTTTGCGGTCTGTCAACCGTATTATGGGGTGCTGTTTTTGGTGGATGGTTCGGTGATTTGATTAGGGTAAAGCCTTTGTGGATAAACCCTTTGGATAATCCCCTTTCAGTGCTGATATTATCTTTTATTATGGGTATCATCCAGATTTACACGGGGATTATATTAAATGCATATAAAAATGTCCGGGCGGGTCATACAGCTGATGCTTTGATGGACCAGGGATTGTGGTTAGTATTGTTAACTGGCCTTTTAATGTTCGTAAAGCCGGAACTTGCTACAATTGGAAAATACATGGCATTATTCGGAGCTGTAGGATTGGTTCTAACCCAAGGAAGATCACAAAAGGGTATATTAAAAAAGCTCACATCGGGAATTTTAAGCTTGTATGATATCACCGGATACCTTAGTGATGTCCTGTCATATTCAAGGCTTCTGGCTTTAGGCCTAACTACTGGAGTCATAGCCAGTGTTATAAATACAATGGCGAAGACTGTATCCGGTAGTATTGTGGGATATGTTGCAATGGCTCTGATTATTATAGGCGGTCATGTATTCAACTTAGTCATAAATGTACTGGGCGCTTATGTTCACAGCAGCCGTCTGCAATATATAGAGTTTTTTAGCAAATTCTATGACAGTGGTGGTAGAGCTTTTAACCCCCTGAGAGTTAAAACAACTTATGTCGAATTAGAAGACATGTAGAATAAAAACTTACAAATTAATTTTTGGAGGAGGAGTTACAATGTCACTAACACTGGGACAAGTATTAGCATTATTCGGAGCGGCTTTAGCCGTAGGTTTGCCGGGAATAGGATCCGCAAGAGGGGTTGGAATTGTCGGTGAAAGCGCTGCAGGATTGGTTACTGAAGACCCGAGTAAATTTGGGCAGGCTCTGATTCTTCAGGCACTTCCCGGTACTCAGGGCATTTATGGCTTCCTGGCAGGATTTTTAACCATTCAGAAAATCGGCCTGCTTTCAGGGACCATAGTTAGTATAAGCCCATTTCAGGGATGGTTAATATTCGCATCTTGTATGCCTATAGCGTTAGTAGGATTTTTGTCGGCTATTTACCAGGGTAGAGTGGCGGCTGCCGGTATCGGTATCGTATCCAAACGCCCGGAAGAAGTAGCCAAAGGTATTACTTTTGCCGCTATGGTTGAGACCTATGCCGTGCTTGCGCTGCTTGCGACCATATTGATGTTGTTTGGCATCACAATATAAGGAGTGTCTTACCATGGAGGGTATTGCAAAGATTAAGGAAAGGATTTTAGAGGAAGCTCGGGAAGAAAAACAAAAGCTTGTTGAAAACGCCCAGGCTCAAGCCCGGGATATAAAGGCCAAATACGAGCATAAGGCCAAAGAAATGTTTAATGACATACTGGACAAGGCCGGTAAGGATGCTGAAGAAAAAAAACGAAGAATACTTTCTATGGCCCAGCTTGAAAATCGAAAAGCATTACTTCAAGCGAAACAGCAAATAATAGATGAAGTTTTCGAAGAGGCAAAAGCAAAAATTAAAAAGTTGCCTGACGAGAATTATCAAACTTTAATAGCTGACATGTTGATAAAAAGCGCGATAACAGGCAATGAGGAAGTAGTAATTTCTGAGCATGATAAAAATAGGATAACACAGGATTTTCTGGCTAAGGTCAATAAAACCCTAAATGACTCAGGTAAGCAAGGTAATCTCAAGATATCCAAAACTCCTGGGCGGATGATAGGTGGATTTATACTCAAATCCGAGGACCTGGAGGTAAACAACACTTTTGATTCCCTTATAAACATGGAAAGGGAAGAATTGGAAACTGAAATAGCCAAAATACTTTTCGAGGAGTGATTAAATGGCGAAAGACACAGATTTTCTATATGTTTCAGCTCGAATAAAATTTATGGAAACTAAACTCCTCGGGAAAAATGCTATTGAAAGAATCCTTGATGCATCAGGCCCGGATGAAGCACTCAAAGTATTGGGTGATACTGAATACGGCAGTGATATTGCCGAAAT
>DUNY01000161.1 GCA_012839145.1 Thermoanaerobacterales bacterium | reverse complement strand
GGAGCCTTGTGTAAGTGGATTTAGACCAAACGTGAATGGACCATCGATCCCTCCTACGATAAATACTTTTGTATCGATTTTTACCCATTCATAAACCTGTTCAACATGGGTATTGTGCATACGTACACAGCCGCCGGATTCAAAAGCACCTATACTCCAAGGCTTATTTGTACCGTGTATTCCATATATGCCCCAAGGGACACTCAGCCTCATCCAACGTGAACCGAAGCCCTCGCCCCACGCATCCTTATGAGTTATAGTATAGAGACCTATAGGTGTGGGTGTTCTGAATTTCCCCACTGCTACAGGAAAACTTTTAAAAGGTTTTCCATCATCTAAAACAACCAGTTCCCTGTCTAAAGCAAATATTATTAAACTAACTTCGCCTTGGGGTTTTTCCGCGTCGAGATTTGCAACTGGTTGCTCAAAGAGTTCGGCCAGTTTATTAAAGGTTTTAGGACCGAAGATGCCATCAACTGTAAGGCCTTCACGTCTCTGAAAATTTTTAACAGCCTTAACTGTAGTTTCATCATACAAACCATGAATAGAATCACTGTAATAGCCCATGTTTTTTAATTGAATCTGTATTTCCCTTACATCTTGGCCGTTCATGGGTGGAACCTGCAATTTTAAGTATCGGTCATTTCCGCATGAGCAGAGGGGAGCAGCACTGACACCTGTTGAAAACATAAATATAACTATAATTAAAAATATAATCCTTTTTGTTTTCATTCCATCACCTCTTAATCATATTTTTTGTCGGTTTTGACGTTTTAATTCAGCAGCTGCCAATGGGCATTTTTAACATAAAAGGAATTCAAAAATTTTTCAAGAAGAAGGTTTTTGGGGAAAAAGTGTAGAAATATCTATATATGTATTAAACTTTATACACGTTAAAATCATACCCTAGGGGGAAGAATGCTTGAACACTGATTATTTGTTGGATATAAAGGTTAAGGATGCACTAAGGAAAGATGTCGTTTTAGTTCATGATAATACCAACATAGAAGGTCTGAATGAAATAATGCTTTTAAAGAAACAAGAAGAAGTGCTTGTTATTAACGACGATCAAAAGATAGTGGGTATTATCACAAGAAACGATCTGGCTAAAAGTCTTGCTAGAGGTATTGAATGGAAAACGGAAATCAAACATATTATGACTCCCGATGTGGTTTTTATGCCGCCGGACAAGCCTTTACTGGAAGCCCGTAGTGAAATGCGCAATCTGGGAATAGGCAGGGCTCCTGTTTTGAGCGGTAATGGAGAAATACTGGGGCTGCTGACGGGTAAGGGCATATGTGATACTTTTTCAGGACAGCTTGAGAAAGCGGTTAACTTTCAAAAATTAATCATGGACAATTTAAAAACAGCTATATGCATATTGAACGACCAATGTGAAATATTATCATACAATAAAGCTTTTGAAGAATTGTTCAGGCCGTCTAAGATATTTAAATTGACTCCACATCATTTTTTACCTGCGGAACTGGCGGATAAGATTAAAAAAGGCGAACGGCCTTTAGACGAAATATATTTTGAGAATAAGGATAACAGGAAGTTTTCTTTAAAGACATGCCCTTTTAGATTTGATGATAAATTATGTGGAATTATCATGAATATAGAAGAGATTTCCGATGTAATAAACCTCATTACAGAGCTGGATAAAACCAATCATAGAATGTTGTTCTTGGAGAAACAGATAAATGACAATGAAGAACATAAATTTACTTTCGGAAAACTGACCGGTAAAAACCCGGAAATGATTAAGGTAATTGAAATGGCAAAGAAAACCGCTCTGACCAATGCTCCTATTCTTATCAAAGGTGAAAGCGGTACAGGTAAAGAACTGCTGGCGGCAACAATACATGAAAACAGTGATAGAAAGAATCGCCCCTTTGTCAAGGTAGACTGTGCCACAATTCCTGCAAATTTATTCGAAAGTGAACTTTTTGGTATGGAAGAAGGAGCTTTTAATGAAACCGTCAATTACGGCAAAATAGGTCTAATGGAATTAGCCGATAAAGGCACCATATTCTTTGACCAAATAGATGAGATGCCATTTGAAATACAGATTAAACTTAAAAAATACATGGAGGATAAAATCTTTTATAAATCCGGAGGCAACTATCCAATCCCTACAGATGTGAGAATAATCGCATCTACTGACAAAGAACTCTGTGCTCTTATCGAAAAAGGAGAATTCTGTAAGGAATTATACCATGAGATTAATGTAGTTACTATTGAAATACCACCCTTAAGAAATCGCAGTGAGGATATAGTAGACATCGTTAATTTTTTCATACATGAATGTGGGCAGCGCTACAATAAAACAATTGAACACATTGATGTAAAAGTCTTGCAAGTGTTTATGGATTACAGCTGGCCGGGGAATATAAGGGAATTGAAAAATGTAGTAGAAAGGACCGTGGTTTTATCGGAAGACGGGAGAATCACATGGGATAACCTACCGAAACACATGAAACAGGAAGATTACTATCACATCCCTCAGGACGTCAGCGATCTGGACAGAGCATCGGATATCGCAGAAAAGCGCGTCATAATTGAGGCTTTAAAAAGATGCTCTTACAACAAAACAAAAACCGCCGAGTTTTTAAAAATATCCAGAAGCACATTGTATAACAAATTAAGGGAATATAACATTGAACAATAAGTTATATAAAACTACCCAAGTTTTTAAAATCAGGGTAGTTTTATTATTATAATAGATTTTCCGATATTGTCATTAAAAATGTGATATCAGTCACAGAATTTTTTGGACAAATCAATTATACTATTAAGCAGATGCATAAAAGCAAGATAAAGGAGGAGGTAATATTATGGGTATGTTTTGTTATCAATGTCAGGAAGCATTAAAAGGGACAGGATGTAATGTCCGAGGAGTATGCGGTAAAACGGAAGAGGTTTCCAAACTTCAAGACTTGTTGATTTATACGCTTAAGGGCATTTCAGACATCGTAGTTAAAGGAGATTTGAGCGTTAAGAATTTAGGGCATATTAATCATGAAATCTTAAACAGTTTATTTATGACGATTACAAATGCGAATTTTGATGATGAGGCTTTTGTGAGAGAAATTAATAAAATGTTGGTCCTCAGAAATGAATTAAGAGAGAAAGTAACTGTCAACAATCTTCATGATTCTGCTTCTTTTGAAGTTTCTACAAAAGAAGAAATGCTGAAAAAAGCTGCAACTGTCGGTATACTGGCAACGGAAGATGTTGATGTTCGTTCTTTAAGAGAACTCATTACTTATGGTCTAAAAGGTTTGGCAGCATATACTCACCATGCACTTAATCTTGGCAAGGAAAACGATGAGATTTATGCCTTTATATATGAAGCATTAGCTGCAACCCTTGATGATGAGCTTTCTGCAGAGGATTTAGTCGCATTGACCTTAAAAACAGGGGAATTCGGTGTTACAGCAATGGCGCTGCTTGATGAGGCCAACACATCAAAATATGGCAATCCTGAAATAACAGAAGTTAATATCGGTGTAAGAAATAATCCTGCTATATTGATCTCCGGACATGATTTGACAGATCTTGAGCAACTATTGGAACAAACCCAAGGAACTGGGGTTGATGTATATACTCACAGTGAGATGCTGCCGGCTCATTACTACCCTGCCTTTAAAAAGTATGATAATTTTGTAGGGAATTATGGTAATGCTTGGTGGAAGCAAGTTGGCGAGTTTGAGAGCTTTAATGGGCCTATTTTTT
>DUNY01000356.1 GCA_012839145.1 Thermoanaerobacterales bacterium | reverse complement strand
TCATCTGTTGTAATTATCACTTCAATTCCCAATGAGTTTAAAAATTCTATGCCAAAGGCTTCCTGTTTTGTTGTAAAACCAAGTAATGCGGTAACAGGTCCTGAAATTTTTTTAGCAAGATAAAAGAGTGGTGCCGCTCCTATTCCTCCTCCAATTATAATGGAAGTTTTACCTTTATTCGGTAGTGGGAATCCTTTTCCCAGGGGCCCAATTAAATCTATTCTGCTGCCCGGTTTTTTTTGACAGAGAAGATGTGTTCCCTCTCCCACCACCCGGTATATTATTTTTATCTTACCGGCTTTTTCGTCTACATCGGCTATGCTAATTGGCCTGCGCAATAGGGGGGAGAGTGTATCTGAGCAGCGAATGTGCAGAAATTGACCCGGATTTGCTTCCTGTGCAATCTCCCAAGCCTGCAGCTCCATCTTATAAATGTCCGGTGCTATTTCAGTATTCTGTATAATCTCTGCTAATGAAACCATAGGAGTGCTCAAAGGGCAACCCCCTTTCTTTGTGTTTTATACTTGATATGTTTAAGGACGCAATGATAATTTCTGCGGTTGAATCAATCGCATCTTAATACCTCAGAAAATTCAATAACTTAATAACTTAGGTGCCTGGCACCGAGGGGGCGGCAGCTGATTGAGGTGGCTTCTATGACCTTGTATAGGGCTTTGGCCGTATCCAGGGAGGTGATGCAGGGGATGCCGTCTTCGGCTGCCACGCGGCGTATTTTGAATCCATCCCTTTGAGGGGCTTTGCCCCGGGTAAGGGTATTTATTATCATGTCGATTTTGTTTTCTTTTAATATGTCTATGATATTGGGAGATCCTTCTTCAACCTTGTTTACGGCTTCCACCGTCACTCCAGCTGCCTTTAGGGCTTTGGCTGTACCATTTGTGGCATATATCTTAAAACCAAGCTCCCAGAACTTTTTCAGAAGTTTTACGGCATCCTTTTTGTCTCTGTCGGCAATGGTGGCTAGAATGGCTCCATCGGTGGGAACGATAAGCCCCGAACCGGTAAAGGCTTTATAGAGTGCCTTCTCGAAAGTTCGTTCCATGCCCAATACCTCACCTGTGGATTTCATTTCAGGACCCAGGGAAGGTTCCACCATTCGTAGTTTGGAGAAGGAAAACACCGGAGCCTTTACGGCCACAAAATCCGGTTTATGCGCCAATCCACCTTCATATCCCAAATCAGGAAGGTTTGCTCCTAGTGCAATTTTGGTGGCAACATTCACCATGGGAATGCAGGTGATTTTACTCATGTAGGGCACTGTCCGGCTGGATCGGGGGTTTACTTCGATGATGTAGACATCATCTTTTTCAACTACAAATTGTATGTTTATTAAGCCCTTTACTGAAAGCCTCTGGGCAATCCGGGTGGTATAATCCACGATTCTTTCCACCGCAGTTGGGCTCAGAGTCTGATGGGGGTATACAGCGATACTGTCACCGGAGTGGATGCCAGCCCGTTCAATATGCTCCATTATTCCAGGAATCAGCACTTCTTGACCGTCACAAACAGCATCCACCTCCACCTCGGTACCACCGATATAACGGTCGATTAGCACCGGCTTTTCGCTGGAAGCTTCCACAGCATTTTCCATGTAGCTTTTAAGTTCTTTCATATTATATACTATTTCCATGGCTCTTCCGCCAAGGACATAGGATGGTCTTACCAACATAGGGAATCCTATATCATCGACTTTGGCCAGAGCTTCGTCCACACTGCGAGCAGCACTGGCTTTTGGTCGTGGAATTGTAAGCTCATTTAGTAATTCGTCAAATTTCTCTCTATCTTCCGCAAGATCGATGGAATTTACATCGGTCCCTAGAATTTTTACACCCTGATTTTCCAATGCCGATGCCAGATTAATGGCAGTCTGACCGCCAAACTGAACGATGACTCCTAGGGGTTTTTCACGGTGTATGATAGCCATTACATCTTCGATGTAAAGGGGTTCGAAGTATAGGCGGTCTGCCGTGTTAAAATCTGTGCTGACCGTTTCCGGATTGTTGTTTATTATTATGGTTCTATAGCCTGCTTCCCGAGCGGCCCATACCGAATGTACCGAACAGTAGTCAAATTCGATGCCCTGACCGATGCGAATGGGGCCTGAGCCTAGGATTATTACCGAGGGCTTTCCCTCAGCATGTGTCTCCTCATCCTCTTCAAAGGTTGAGTAAAAATAAGGTAATGCCCCAACCTTTTCCGAAGGGCAAGTATTCACAGCCTTATAAGACGGTAAAATGTAGTTTTCTTCTCGCAGGGTTATTATCTCTGATTCAGTCTTCCCCGATAAATTTCCAATGAGCCGGTCCGGAAACTGCATGGCTTTTGCTTTACTTAAAAGCTGTGGTGAAAGGGATTCTTTCATTAATTTATTTTCCATGCTGACGATATTTTGTATTTTTTCTAAAAAATATTTATCAATTTTGCTTAAATCCCATATTTCATCAATGCTTACTCCTCGGCGGAAGCCTTCAGCCACGGCAAATAATCGCTCATCGGTGGCTCTTGTAATTTTTTCTTTGATAGCTTTCATATCCGCTTTTTTCAAGCTTTTCAATGACAAGCCTGTCAGCCCCTGCTCTAATGACCTGGCGGCTTTCATAAGGGCTCCCTCAAGGTTTTTGTCTATTGACATGACTTCTCCGGTGGCCTTCATCTGAGTTCCCAGAAAACGGTCCGCATCGTTAAATTTGTCAAAGGGCCAGCGGGGCATTTTCACCACCACATAGTCCAGGGTTGGTTCGTAGTAAGCACTGCCACTACCGCTTACAGGACTTTTTATTTCGCCTAGGGTAAGTCCCGTGGCAATCTTAGCGGTAATTTTGGCTATGGGATAGCCCGAAGCTTTTGAAGCCAAAGCACTGGAGCGGCTCACCCGAGGATTCACTTCAATTACATAGTAATTGCCGGTAGAAGAGTCCAAGGCGTATTGTACATTACAACCTCCCTCAATGCCTAGTGCCCGAATTATTTTAAAAGAAGCCTCTTTAAGTTTTTTATATTCTACATGGGTAAGGGTTTTGGAAGGAGCTACCACCACACTGTCTCCTGTATGAATTCCCACGGGATCTATGTTTTCCATGTCACATATGCATATGCACTGATCTTTGCCGTCTCGTATAACCTCAAATTCGATTTCTTTCATACCAAGTAAACTTTTTTCCAAAAGAACCTGATGAATGCGACTTAGTCTAAGACCGTTGTAGGTTATTTCCATCAGTTCTTCTTCGGTGGTTGCAACGCCGCCGCCGGTGCCGCCCAATGTGTATGCAGGGCGTACAATCAGGGGAAGCCCTACCTCTCGAGCAAAAGCCCGAGCTTCTTCAAGGCTGTGAACTATGCGGCTGTCGGGTACAGGCTCTTTGATTTCCTCCATGAGCTTTTTAAATAACTCCCGATCTTCTGCCTTTTTAATGGATGTAAGTGGAGTTCCTAAAAGTTTTACGCCCTCTCGATCCAAAATCCCCTTTTCCGCCAGTTCAACAGCCAGATTAAGACCTACTTGGCCGCCCAGCGTAGGCAAAAGTCCGTCAGGCTTTTCCCGTCGCAAAACTTTGGCGGCAAACTCCGGTGTCAGAGGTTCTATATATACCTTATCGGCTATATGAGAATCTGTCATAATGGTAGCAGGGTTGCTGTTAATCAGTACCACTTCCAGTCCTTCTTCCCTAAGGGATAAGCAGGCCTGGGTCCCTGCATAGTCAAATTCCGCCGCCTGGCCGATTATTATGGGTCCTGACCCGATAACCATAACTTTTTTGATGTTTTTATCTATAGGCATGAGAAAATCTCCTTTCCTTGAAAACCGATGGAGTTGCAGGTATATTTATTCATTGTATTGTATTTTAACACTGTATTATTCGTAAATCAATAACTTTTTATGAATAATTATGCATTTAAATCCCCGTATTTCCTATTGTGTTTATTTCTGAATATGCGGTTTTTCCGTCAACTATTGTCAATACCGCTTTGCCCTTTAATTCCCAGCCGTTAAAAGGAGTATTTCTGCCTTTGGAGAAAAATTTATCTTTATCAACAGTCCATACCCGGTTTGGGTCTATGACGGTAATATCTGCAGGAGCTCCTATCTTTATTGTTCCCATATGGAGCCCTAAAATTTTGGCGGGGCC
>DUNY01000134.1 GCA_012839145.1 Thermoanaerobacterales bacterium | reverse complement strand
CCACCCATTCACGGAGTGAAACCGGCGGTTGATAAATTATTTATTTCTGCTGCCGAAGTTTATAAAAACAGAATTCTTTGTTGTGTCTTTACAGGGATGGGAAGAGACGGAGCTGAAGGTGTCAAAGCCATTAAATCCAAAGGCGGTTTTACGATGGCTCAAGATGAAACTACATCAGTGATTTACGGAATGCCAAGAGCGGCTTATGAGACAGGATGTGTTGATGCGGTATTGCCTGATTATGAGATATCACAGGAAATAGTAAGGCTCGTGGAACAAAAATAACCAATATTTTTGAATTAATGTGAGGGACATAATATGATTAATTGCTTGACTGATGTAAAAGGGATTCAAGTGGGACACGCACAGGACTATGAAGCAGGCACTGGCTGTACGGTTATTTTGTGCAAAAACGGTGCAGTTGCAGGTGTTGATGTACGTGGAGGAGCCCCTGGAACTCGAGAAACGGATTTGATGGCTCCGGGAAATCTGATACAAAAAGTACATGCCATATACTTAAGCGGAGGAAGTGCTTTTGGTCTTGACGGTGCATCCGGTGTGATGGATTATTTGGAGGAAAACGCAGTAGGTTTTGATGTTGGGGTAACGAAGGTTCCAATAGTTCCTGCTGCTGTAATCTTTGATTTAAATGTTGGAAATTATCGAAGAAGACCGGATTTTAAGATGGGGTATGAAGCTTGTTTAAATGCTACGGAAAAAGAAAATGCAGTAGGAAACGTGGGAGCTGGAACGGGAGCAACTGTCGGAAAATATTTCGGTGACGAGTTTTCCATGAAGGGAGGTCTTGGCACTGCTTCTATCAAAACCGGTGAATTGGTGGTAGCAGCGCTGGTAGTTGTAAATTGCTTGGGAGATGTAATAGATCCGAAAACAGGAGATATTATAGCAGGAGCTCTAAATGAAACAAAGACTGACTTTGCAAACACCATAGAAATTATAAAGAAAGGTACAATCATCAATAAATCTTTCGGTGGGAATACCACTATCGGTATAGTTGCCACCAACGGTTATCTTTCAAAATCAGGGGCAGGCAGGGTGGCTTCGATGGCACATAATGGATTTGCTAGAACCATTAGACCGGTACATACCATGTTTGATGGAGATACTATCTTTTGTCTTTCCTTGGGAAGCGTAGAAACAGATGTTTCCACCATTGGAGCTCTTGCGGCTGAAGTAATGGCTAAAGCTATAGTGTGTGCAATAAAAAGTGCCGAACCACTATATGGCAGAAAGTCATATAAATCTTTTGTTATATAATGTATAATTCCGGAGTTGAAAGTTACTTTGGTGAAAGACAGCACCTCTCCCTAAACCAAGACCTGTTATTCTAAAGCATGATCCTGTACTATGTAGAGGTTCACTGGCAATTAGACGTCCTACTCGCTGTCCCTGTTCATTTGTCCAAAGCAACTAGAATAACAACGGTCTCGCTTAAAAGGGTGAATTTGCCGTCATCCTCACCTCAGGCGAATTTCTACATCTGAATTAATGTATTGGTTTTAGTGCAGAAAAATACTTTGGTAAATATGACGGCACTAGAATCATATTCCTTTTATTCTGTAACTTTCCGTGCAATCAGAAATATTAAAAAAATGCACTATATTCCCCTTTCGTGCATAGAATAGACAGGAAGGGGGTCTTTTTATGCTTAGAGTCCGACGATGTTTCAGGACTTTAAAACCTAGAACCCTTAAGTTTTATTTACTTTTTCTCATGATTTTTATTATATGTTACGGTATGTTTAATTTTATTGAGCACCAATTAACGCCAAATATAAATGCTATTGCCGAAACCCAAGCTAGGATTATCGCCACTGAAGCTATCAACAAGGCTGTGAAAGACAAAATAGCGAAGAATGTACAATATAAGGACTTTGTATCAATACATAAGGATACAAGTGGACAGGTAACGTTAATTCAGATAAACACGGTTGAAATAAATCGGCTTGAATCTGAGACTGCATTGGAAGTGATTAAGGTTTTGCGTCAAGTAACCATGGATGGAATTACCATCCCCATAGGGTCTGCCACGAGGAGCAAAATACTGTCGAATTACGGACCTGTAATCCGTGTATCCTTATTACCTGCAGGAACAGCTGACGTGAATACAGTTGAAGCTTTTGAAGAAGCAGGTATAAATCAAACTCGTCATAGAATAGTCCTTGAGATAACAGCAAACATACAAATCATACAGCCTTTACTAAGTTCTAATATTACTGTTAAAACCAATGTACCTATAGTGGAAACAATAATAATCGGAAATGTTCCCCAAGCTATTTTAGATTTTAAATAATATTTATATCGACGAAAAATAGCGATATAAGAAGTATATGAGAGGATACGGCATTAGATATTGAAAGGTTATCGTTTGTAATAATTGAAGTTAAAATTAGCATATGGTATATTATACATCGTTGGCCGATTCATTTTAGATATAATATTAAGTCTAACAGTTGACACAGACTGGATGAACTGATATAATAATTAATCGTCAGGTCGAAAGATCCTTGACAAGATTATTGAAATGTAGTAAGATAAAAATCCAATAAAAATTAAAACAAAGTGGTCTTTGAAAACTGAACAGTGTTATGCCTGAGAGTTTCAAAAGATTTACAGCTTTAAAGGATTAAGAATATAACATGAGAGTTTGATCCTGGCTCAGGACGAACGCTGGCGGCGTGCCTAACACATGCAAGTCGAGCGAAGTT
>DUNY01000194.1 GCA_012839145.1 Thermoanaerobacterales bacterium | reverse complement strand
GAAGTAAGATGGGATTATATTAGGGATAATGCTAAAAATTCTGAAATAGGACAATATGTTGGTGATGCTATGATAGTAATTGAAAAAGAAAACACAACACCATAGGATGTGTTGGATAAAAGATATGCAAGGGCTAAAACAGATAATAGAAGACTTGGAGAATTGATAGATTTAATCTCTACAGTTAAACTTCATCAAAATATAGAACAGGATTTACTGGGCAGAGTCTATGAACATTTATTAGGTCAATTTGCAAGTAGCGAGGGTAAAAGGTTAGTGTCAAGTAAAAGTTGACAACTTCCCTTTGTTTTTCCTGCAAATCTTCATTAGTCATGCGATGCAACCATTTTTCTAACAAACTATGCTGTTTACTGGAATCTTTTCTAAATTCCCATTTAAATGTGTCAACAAATCTAGGGCGTTTGATATCGCCTAAAAACTTAAGATCTACCCCCTTTTTTGCTATTTTCAGTATATCCGTTGGCGCCATACTTTATTAAATCTTGTATGGCTTTTCGACCATTTGTTACTGAAGATCCGGCAAAGGGCATACCGCCTTTTGCTACAGGGTAAATACTTGTTCTTGTCTTTTTGCGAATTTGGGCAGGGTTTTTTTATCACTTCTTTAAAGCTTTGTGCCAGCCTTTCAGATAGATTTGATGACGTCGAATCCCTAATCGCTTTGTAGAGCCTACCTCGGCTTTTAAAGCCAGTATTTTTGATAGGTTGGTAGCTCCATTAATGCTCCAGCTCATTTTACGGCCTTTCATCCTCAAGTAAATTACGTCACATACTTTGTGTTTTATTGTGCCAAGGTCTTTGTAGAAAACTTCTTCAGGGGGCTCGGGCAATTGGATGCCTTTCTTAGCTTGTAGGGAATTAACCCACTAAAGTTGCCAAGCAGGTAGTTTTGTAGCTTTTCAAGCTTTTTGACTTCCTTGACTTCATCGCCTGAGTCATATTTTAGTTTTTCTATGTGAGATAAGGCTTTTTGCAGCTGAAGGTTTTTTACCATTTTGGAAATCTTTCTTGCATCTTTCTTGTTGTAGACATTTCTATGTATGGCTTGGTAGATATGGAATTTATCGAGCTGATAATGTTAAACTGCTGGCTGAGATAGCCCTTTTATCCAGCCTCCCCATTTCCGTTTAGGACTCTCAGATTTTTTATTTGGTTTTTTGCATTTTGTGGAAGCTAAAATTTTGTTTCTCTGTTTTTAAATAGTCAATTATTTTATATGATAGGAGTATATGGGTTTTAACATTTTCATTGCTAAGGTTAGTATTTATTAATTCCGTAATCTTATTAATACGATAAACAAGTGTGTTACGGTGAATAAAGAGCGCTTTAGCACTTTCAACCAAATTTTTATCATTGTTAATATACACTCGCAGTGTATTATAATAATCGCTTCCGTTTTCCTGATCGTAAGTTAATAAATACAAAACCGCAGGATGACAAAGCTTATACAAATCCACAGTTTTGGAACAAATATCGATAAGGTGATACATGACAAAGTCTTCGTATCGTAAAATACATTTGGAACCTTGAAATACTTCACCCAACTTAACAGCAGTTGATGCTTGCAAATAATAATCCCTTATATCTGATATATCACCACAACAACAGCTTAAACCTGCATATAATTTACTTTTGGCTAAAAAATTTTCTAATTGATTTAAGCTGTCACTACTTAGCTGCGTGGATTTTCTGGTATTTATTATTAATATAATATCTTTGTGATAGATAATCGCACGACTTTCCATATATATATTTTCCAGTTGATGGGCGGTGTAATCTAAAGTTTTGTTCAAGAGATCATGCTTATCAACTTTTACTTTTAATACAAAATAATGATCATTAATAGACCAATCTAAAAATTGTAATTGATGTTCTATGAGTGTCTTTTTAAGTTTTTTCCCTTCTAAAAGATCAGCGAAAAAATAATTATAAATTTCACCTCTAGTATTTTGATAGATGCTATCCTTTTGCAGAGCTAAAAAAATAACATTTACAAAGTGTTTAGCCATATGTAGATGAGCTTTTCCCATTTTATTGAACGCTTCAATAATGATTAGGGTTCCTATTTTATCTGATCCTTTGATGATATTGGCATTAATTCTCGGTTGGGAAAATATTGGGGAAGTATTTAATATTGGTTCTGAGCAACTGTTTAGCCAATTTAGTATATCATGCCTCTTCATGGCGTTTACAGTAGTAATATCCGAATGCCCTTTAACAACAATGCTTTCCCATTGGCCATCGACGGCATCATGGCTTACTTCCTTTGTATATGCAAGTGTTCTAAAGGATGAATCGATTATATACATAGGGTTTTCAAAGACTTTGTAACTAATGTCAATTAT
>DUNY01000139.1 GCA_012839145.1 Thermoanaerobacterales bacterium | reverse complement strand
ATTCAGGCCCTGGGTTAAGATGATGCGGAAAGTAAAGCGATCGATCTGTTCTACCTTACATTTGCATAATGAGAGCTTTTTTTATCGCTAAAAAAGCACAAAACATGTATTACAAAAAGTTAACAATAGATTCTGCAGGAACTTATTTTTTTTATTTACGTCTAACAGGGCAGATACAAAAATTTATAAAGGAGATGATAGCATTATGGAATTAAAAAAAATACTTGCAGGATTTTTATCAGCCACGATTATCACATTTTCGTCGGGAACGGCTTTTGCCCTATACCGGGAAGACTTGACAAGTCAGAACGAAGCTGGTCAAATCATACCCATAAAGGCCAAATTAGATGAACAAGAGCAAATCCACTATAAGTCCTTTACAGGAACAGTAAAAGAAATAAGAGATCTGGAGGGTGTAGAAGGTTCCAAATTTGTCTTGTTAGAAGATGAAGAAGGGTTACCCGCAAATATTATCATTTCTAAGGATGCATATGTCCTGGATAATGCTGAAATCACAGTCGGTTCTACAATCACCGGATACTATGATGCAAATAAGCCAATGATTATGATTTATCCTCCACAATACAGTGCAGAAGTGGTTGTCGTTGAAAGTGAAAACCAAAATGTCAAATTTGATATTTTCAATGAGGATTTAGTCAGTGCGGATAAATCATTAAAACTCAACATGTCCGATGACACGGAGATTATCTTGCAGGATGGGACGGTATTTGAAGGAGAGGTTGCAAACAGAAGACTTATAGTAATTTATGGAATATCCACCAAAAGCATCCCAGCCCAAACAACCCCGGATAAAATCGTGGTTTTGCTTGAAAAAGCAGAGGAGATGCCCATCTACGATGTTTCAACAATGGAAATCGTCGTAAATAAAGAAGTAATACAAGCCCCAGCGGCTTATACCAGCGAGAAGGGCACCGTCATGGTTCCTCTTAGGGCTATAGCTGAGGCTTTAGGATATAAAGTGACGTGGAACAATGAAACGCTCAGTGTTACTCTGGATAAAGATATTTCCTTAACAATAGGTGAAGATAACTATATTTCCGGAGATAATGCCCCAATTAAGTTAGGAACCGCTCCCGAATTAACAGGAGAAAGAACCTTCGTTCCTCTGAACTTTTTCAAACAAGCAGTCAAGATGAACAATGCCCATGTGTTTGAAGCGCAAATTGTAATTGATAATGGAGAAGTAATGGAATAAAACTTAGCGGCTCTTTTAAGAGCCGCTTTTCTCATAATGTCATGCTTAGCCAGCCATAATTATTCTTCGGAAAACATCGGTGTTGAAAGATATCGCTCACCGGAGTCCGGAAGTAGAGCTACAATGACTTTGCCGGTGTTTTCCGGCCGCTTGGCCAGTTCGGTAGCTGCCCAGACAGTAGCCCCAGCAGAGATGCCTATTAGCAAACCTTCGACCTTAGATATTTCTCTACCGCTCCGAAAAGCGTCTTCATTTTTTACCCGTATGATTTCGTCATAGATATTGGTGTCCAGAACATCGGGCACAAAACCGGCACCGATGCCCTGACTCTGGTGAGGACCCGGAGCGCCACCGGAAAGCACCGGAGAATCATCGGGTTCAACGGCAACAACCTTGATGTCGGGGTTTTTGGATTTTAAGAACTGGCCTATACCGGTGATTGTGCCGCCAGTGCCGATGGCGGCCACAAAGATATCTATCTGTCCGTCAGTGCCTTCCCATATCTCAGGACCGGTAGTCTCCCGGTGTATAGCAGGGTTGGCGGGGTTCACAAACTGTCCTGGGATAAAAGCGTTGGGTATTTCTTTTGCAAGTTCGTCGGCCTTTTCAATGGCGCCTGTCATACCCTTGGAACCTTCAGTCAGCACCAATTCGGCACCGTAAGCTTTTAGCAGGTTCCGGCGCTCAATGCTCATGGTTTCCGGCATCGTTAGAATTATGCGGTATCCCCGAGCGGCGGCCACTGATGCAAGGCCTATACCGGTGTTGCCGCTGGTGGGTTCGATGATGACCGAATCAGGTTTTAAAAGACCTTTCCCCTCGGCGTCGTCGATCATCGCCTTGGCAACCCTATCCTTTACGCTTCCGGCCGGATTGTAGTATTCCAGTTTACCAATTACGGTTGCTTTTAGGTTATGTTTTTTTTCGTAGTTTGAGAGCTTGAGCAGTGGGGTACTCCCAATGAGATCGGTTAAGTTCTTGTAGACTTTTACCATGACAATACCTCCCGTTATAAAAAGTAAAAACATTAAACATAAATGTTTCATATAATATGCTTATAGTAGTCTTTGATATGGATTTTGTCAATATACCGCTGTAACTCTTATTAGGGTAAAGTAGGTAATGGGCAACAGCTAACACTATTTCTGAAGACGTCTTGGATGAACATATTTATTGGATATAAAAGCTAAGATAAAAACCCGGATCCAGTAATGAAAAATCATAATCAGTGGATTTGAAAGGGATAAACAGCAAATCACTGCTATTAAAAATGAAATAAAGAAAGGAACTTTACTTTAATTATTAACGTCTTATATATGTAGGGTTAAAAATTGCTCTAAGCAGGTGTGCATGTCCAAATTAAAGAGCGCTATTTAATAATCAGGGGTGATTTAAGTGAAAAGCATTAAGCCCGGTCGTGGACCATCAGCAATGGGAACCATAGGCAGTATAGCTGCAGCTGTTTTTGGAGTATTTTGGGTAATAATGGCATCCAGTATGGGAGCACCCACGATTTTCCCGTTGTTCGGAGTGGTATTCATAGTAATTGCCATTGTACAGGCGGTTTACAATTATAAAAATGCCACCGGTGAAAATCGGATGTCCCTTTATGATATAGCGGAAGAGGGTGAAGAGGCGGACCCGATACATGATTATATAAGGGGCACAAAGTCCCAAATAAAGAATAACACTCGAGATCCGGTCAAGTACGAGGAAAAGGCCTACTGTCCTTATTGCGGCAGGACAATAAAAGAGGACTTTGTTTATTGCCCCAAATGTGGTAGAGACTTGGAGTAATATACTATTTTATATTTAACAAAACAAGCTACCTCTGTTAAAGGACGTTTTATTTGCCATCAAAAATTGGCGAATAAAACGTCTCTAGATTATAAGGGGAAGTTAAACTACTCGTGTTAAAGCCAGGATTCCTTTTTCTGTAACAGTTAAAGTCTTTGTGGGTCTTATACTACTCACACCAGGGCAACTTGCGCATTTTTTGCAATCACTATTACACGAAAAGTCCATTACTTCTTCTTTGAGGTAACCCATTGTTTTGAGCTGCTCTATTATATGTGATGCCATGGTTTTATCAATATTCAATTCACTGGCCAATTGTGTTAAAGAGAAAAATTGCATATCACGAATTTTCTTTAATACTTCCAATAACATTTTTTCACCACACAATTCTTATGAATATATATATTTTTGTAGTTTAAAGGCAACTCTGTGTCGGTAATTGGATTTGGTCTTTCCTGCCGAGACTGACATTTGATATTAACTAAAACCTAAAAGCCTGCCGATTTGAAACACTAGAACTGCTCCGATCCAGCCTACTAAGAAAGTATAGACAACGGTGAACAAGGTCCATTTCCATGAATCAGTTTCCCTTCTTACTGTACCTATCACAGCGGCACAGGGGGTATATAATAGGGTCATTATCATGAAGGCAAAGGCACTCAAGGGGGTAAAGGACTGTTGTATGGCTGTTATAAGCTCAGCACCTTCTTCCACCCCGGCGTACACCATACCCAATGTGGCGACTACAGCTTCTTTTGCGACTATTCCTGCGAAAAGACCTACTGAGGCCTGCCAGGTGCCAAATCCCGCCGGCTTAAATATGGGTGATATGAAGGAACCGATCCTGCCTAAAATGCTGGCCTCACTGTAAGGTTCCACTCCGTAAGGTAAGACCGACAGCACCCATAGCATTGTTACCACTGCAAATATAACTGTTCCCGCCCGCTTCAAAAATCCTCCTACTTTATCCCACATGTGTATTAAGACACCTTTGAAAGTGGGCATACGGTAAGGAGGCAGTTCCATTATAAAATAAGAGGTTTCACCCTTAAACAGTGTTTTACTGAAGAGTTTTCCCATCAATATGGCCACGATAAATCCGGTGGCGTAAAGTATGAATAGCACAGTTCCCCCATGTTTTGGAAAGAAGGCCGATATAAAAACCAAGTATATGGGCAATCTGGCACCACAGGATATAAAAGGATTGATCAGTATGGCTATCATTCTGTCCTTTTTGCTGTCAAGGGTTCTTGCGGACATAATTCCCGGAACGTTACATCCTACACCTACCAACATGGATATAAATGTTTTGCCGTGCAGCCCTAAGGCTCTCATAATCCTGTCCATTACATAAGCAGCCCTTGCCATGTAGCCGCTGTCCTCCAGTATTCCGAGCAAAATATACAATATCATTATTAAAGGAACAAATTCCACAACAGCACCCACTCCGCCGAATATGCCGTCAACTACAAAGGACACCAACATTTCCGGTGCATTGATACTGTGAAGTAGACTTTCCGTGATCTCACAAAAACTTTCCATTAAGTATGCTACACTACCACCCAAAACTTCCTCACCGATGGCAAAAGTCAAGTGATAAATACTAAACATTATCACAATGAAAATGGGCAGCCCAAACCATTTATGAGTCAATATCTTATCTATTTTATCCGATGTTGTTTCAATCCGATATTTTGGTTTTTTCACGCTTTTATGAACGGCATTGCCGATAAACTCATATCTTTTATCGACTATGACCATTTCAGGTTCAAGTCCAATAGAATTTGTTAAATCATCCACATAAATTTTTGCTTTCTCTAAAATATATGGATTCTTTTTCTCTATAAAATCCACCATGTATTTATCATTTTCCAGAAGTTTCAGTGCTATAAAATCGGCAGGGTAGACTTTTAAAGAAGTATCTTGCACAATAATTTCTTTCAAAGATGCAATTACATCATTGATTTCCTGCCCATAGTCGATTTTCCCGGTTTTTTCCCTGTCACTACCTATAGTTTCAGATAGTTTTATTTTCAAATCATCAATACCCTTTAACCGAGATGCAATAGTTGGAATTATTGGCACTCCTAATTGTTCTGAAAGTGAATCTATATCAATCTTTATCCCCATATTTTGGGTCTCGTCCATCATATTAAGGGCTATGATTACATTGACTTCCATCTCCAAAAGCTGAGTTGTGAGATACAGATTTCTTTCAATATTTGTTGCATCTACTACATTAATAACAAGATCCGGTTTTTCTTTCAATATAAAATCTCTAGCCACAACTTCATCTTCAGAATAAGCCCCAAGACTGTATGTGCCCGGTAAATCCACAATATTGTATTGCTTGCCTTCAAACTTGAGTATGCCTTCTTTTTTTTCAACGGTCACTCCCGGCCAATTTCCTACATGCTGATTAGTACCGGTCAGAGCATTAAAGATTGTAGTTTTACCGCAATTGGGATTTCCCGCCAATGCTACTGTAATCACAAAAACTCCCCTCCTCAATCATTGAGAACCATTATCAATAAATCTATAAAAAAAATGACGATAGGTTAACCCACCGGATTTAAAAGTATCTTAAAAGCCATACCTCGTCCTACTGCAACCCTGCTGCCGTTTAAACCTACCACTAAAGGTCCTGCATCATTTTTTATAACTTCAATTTCCTGGCCCTTATTAAACCCCATTTCAAAGAGACGCTTGGAAACCATTCGACCGCCGGTAATATCGCAAATTTTGCCCTTAGTTCCTTCGGGAAAAAATATTAAAGACTGAGTCATTGTCATTTGACCTCCTTATTATTGCACTAAAACACACATAGCTTCGTTTTTTCTTAGGGTAAGCCTGTAACCTCTGACTAAGATTTCAATAGGATCTCCCAGGGGTGCTTTTCCCTCGATTGATATTTCCGAACCCGGGACTATACCCATATCCATCAACCTTCTCTTGAAACTGCTTCCGGAGATATTTTTGACTTTTACCCTTGAGCCTATAGGAACCTTATCCAAGGTTAGTGACATATAAGAGACCTCCTTTGAATGTATATAATACTAATATCCAACAATGAAAATCATTCTCAATTAAATATTACTATGTATCTTTATATTTGTCAATAATGTTATTTCTGCTTTTTAATTGTTCTTGAGAATTAAAAAGCATATAGTAAAAAACTTATCAAAATGATTCTTTAATATCTTTAAGTTTCATGGCAAATTTGAGCGCTGAGATTACATGACTGCTCTAATTATGTGGGGCCCAGCAAATAACAAAAAAGCTTTCGGCACAAAATCCGAAAGCTTTTGGTTTCACATGGAGCTGATGGCCGGATTTGAACCGGCGACCTGCGCATTACGAGTGCGCTGCTCTACCCCTGAGCCACATCAGCCTGCCTTTATATTTTACAATGTTTAAGGATTTAAGTCAACAAGTTACCAAAGGGTTAATGACAGTGTTTTTTGCACATAAACCAGACAAATAATAAAGGAAAACTAAAGAAAGGGCAGAAAACATGTTAAGTAACTCAGTCAATTGGTATTGAGTTTAAGCCTTTTTTTTCCTGATTGGTTTCTTTTTTTTGTAAATACTCTTGTGTTATTTCATGAAGTATGGTGATGAACCTGTTCTCCACTTGTTTAACATGACCTTGTATCTCCACAGGAAGCAGTTCGAGCATGCAATCGATGGTTTGCAGTTTTAATCCCAAAAGATTTTTGAGCAATTCTTCATTTTTCATCATCAGGACCTCCAAACTGTATTTTTAAAATCTCTTCAACAAACTTAGCGCCTTTGACCTCATAATTCAGGAGGGTTCTTGGGAGGATGATATTTCTTTTAAAGTTGCCGGCTCTGATGATGAGTTCGTCGCCTTTCTGGCTTAAGCTCAGATCTTTTTTATCGACGAAGGGCATATAT
>DUNY01000039.1 GCA_012839145.1 Thermoanaerobacterales bacterium | reverse complement strand
GAATCGGAAATAAATTATGGGCATTCGCCGCTTCCCGAAGCTCTTAGAAGTATTAGTAAAAAATGTGAAAAAGATGTTACCGAGCTTTTTGCTGAGACTGCAAAGAACTTATCTTCCCGTGACGGTCTTACTGCCGGCGAGGCTTGGGAAAAATCTTTGAAAGATTTTTACAACAATTCGTATATTACGGACAATGATTATGAAATACTACTGGCTTTCGGAAAGTATTTAGGTTCTACAGACAAACAAGATCAAATAAAAAACATAAGATTAGCTTTAAGTAATTTAAAACAGCAAGAAATCACATCTATTGAAGAAAAACAAAAAAACGAAAAGTTATGGAAATATCTAGGCATTTTATCTGGTCTGATGATTTTTTTATTATTATATTAGCAAGAGGGGTGTTGAAGTGGAAGTAGATATTCTTTTTAAAATAGCCGCCATTGGAATAGTCATTTCCATTCTGAGTAAAGTATTGGATGAAGCGGGAAGAAAAGAGCAAGCCCAAATGACTACTCTTGTAGGTGTTGTAATTGTTTTAATGATGGTAATACAACTTATCAGTCAGCTTTTTTCAAGTGTAAAGACTATGTTTCAACTTTACTAGGGGGCTCTTTAATGGAGATTATACAAATCGTGGGATTATGTCTTGTAACAACCATACTTGTAGTCCTAATTCGAGAGGATAGGCCGGAAATAGCTCTTCAAATGAGCATAGTAGTGGGGATAATAATTTTCTTGAGAATGATTGATCAAATTTTGGCTGTAGTAGAAGCTTTAAGGGATTTATCACAAAAAGCAAATATTAACAACTTATATATTTCTATTGTTTTCAAAATTATAGGCATTGCATATATAGCAGAATTTGGGTCCCAGATTTGCAAAGATGCTGGCTCATCTTCAATAGCGTCAAAGATTGAATTAGCCGCAAAAATATTTATTATAGTTTTATCTTTTCCCATTCTTATGGCCGTTATGGATTTAATACTTCAAATCCTTCCATAGAAGGGGGTTTATTTATAACATGAAAAAAAAACTGTTAATATTTATTGTTGTTTTTACATTGTTTCTTCCAATAATAACGAAAGCTAAAGCAAATGATAACATTATAGAAAAACAATTTGAGATGCTTGATAAAGCAGAATTTGATTCCTTTATCAAGCAACTAAATTCCAATTATGGGGATTACATCCCTCAATATGAACTTAAGGACTTGATAAAAACTATTAGAGGGCAAAAAACTTATGACTTCAAAGGTTTATTAAAAGGTATAACAGGATACTTTTTTCATGAAATTTTAACGAACTTACGCTTATTAGGCGAACTTTTAACCCTTTCAATAATTTGTGCTATTTTAAAAAGTGTCCAGAGTGCTTTTGAAAATGACAATATAGGAAAAGTAACTCATGGTTTTACATTTTTAGTAATGATAGTTATAGCCATTCAAAGTTTTAACCTTGCTTTAAAAGTAGGTAAAAATGCTATTGATCAAATGGTTAGTGTTATTCAAGCTCTACTTCCGGTAGTACTGACACTTTTAGCTTCCATTGGTGGGATAACTTCTGTGGCGGTTTTTAATCCATTAATTTTTATTGGTATTTCTGTATCCAGCACATGGATTAGAAACATTCTTCTTCCAATGATATATTTTGTAGCAGCATTAGGACTGATTAGCAATATTTCTGACCGTTTCCATGTATCGGCATTGTCTTCTTTTTTGAAACAAATATGTGTTTTCCTACTTGGCCTTTTTCTCAGCGCATTTCTTGGTGTATTGGTCGTTCAGGGGGCAACAGCATCGGCGGTTGACGGAATTTCAGTAAGGACCGCAAAATTTGCTTCAAAAAACTTTATACCCGTTGTAGGCGGCATATTTTCTGATACTGTGGATACTGTTGTGGGATGTTCTTTGATTTTAAAAAATGCTATTGGATTCACCGGATTAGTAGCAATTTTTCTAACAATCCTATTTCCTGTAATGAAAATAATGGCAATGGTATTTATATATAAATTAGCTGGCGCTGTCATACAGCCTCTTGGAGAAGAATCCATTGTTAAATGCCTAGATGGTATGGCAAGTCACTTATCATTTATTGCAATTACGGTGAGTTCAGTTGCATTAATGTTCTTTGTAGCTGTTACAGTTATTATTGCTTCAGGAAATATAACCGTAATGATGAGGTGAGCTCATGCTTAACGCATTAAGTCTTTGGGTGAGACAGATTGTAACGGTGGTCATGTTTGCAACATTTGTTGATTTTCTCATACCCGAAAATAAGTTTTTTAGATATATAAAAGTATTTCTAGGCCTTTTAGTTATGATGGCAATAGTGAATCCATTAGTGCCACTTCTTCATAAGAATGTATATTTTGATGAAAATTCGCTGGATTACGAAGACTTTATCGACAAGGCAAGTATAGCATACAATTCGGAAGAGCTAAACAAGAGAAATAATGAACTTGCACTCGAAGAGTATAAAAAACAAGTAGAAGAATATTTAACTCAAAAAATAGCCGAAATGACTTATTGCGATGTGAAAAGTATTTTTATTAAGACAAATGAAAATTATACTGATGAAAACTTTGGAAAAATAACGCAACTCTATATCGTATTAGGAAAAAATCAAACTGGATCTGAAAAATCAAAAGGAAAGATATTTATTGAAACCATTAAAATAAATTGTGATGACAGAAAGTCAAATACCCATAATTATGAATCAAACAGTGATTTTAAAAATATAATTGAATTTTTACACACAACCTTTGATATTTCTGATAAAAATATCTTTATAGATTTGGAGGATTAAATTAATGGAGCAAAATCTAGGAATAAAGTCATTAATTGAATGGATTAAAAACCCTAAAAATAAAGCTGTATCCAGGTTCATATTTTTATTCGTTTTAGGATTACTGATATTGTCTTTAGGAAGGCTATTGACTGCGTATAATAATGAGCCTAATGAGTTTTTAACTAAAAATGATAATCCGGGACAGGAAACGGTTATCTATGAGACGTCCTATAAAACTAAACTTGAGCAACAACTAGCCGCTTTGCTTCAACAAGTCAATGGTGTAGGAGATGTAAATGTGATGATTACACTGGAGGATGAAACTTTGATAGAACCGGCCTTTAACACCTTTAATACTGAAAAAAATTCTGAGGAAAGAGATAATGAAGGAGGTGTTAGAACAGTTATAGAAAAACAAATAAATAAGCAGGCAGTACTTCTAAGAAAAAGCGGAGATGAAGAACCCATGGTTTTAAAGAAAACAACCCCAAGAATCAAAGGAATCCTAATCGTTGCCGAAGGAGCCTTTTCATCGAAAATTAAAGAGAAAATCATCAAATCAACAGCTACATTGCTAGATATACCAATTTATAAAATAAGTGTATTGGCAAAATAAGGAGGTAGATGTATCAAATTATATTCCTAGTGCAGTAGCTCTTCAGAGATGAAGATAAACGGTGACCGTGCTAAGTTAGACAGTTGTAATTATTTAGCTGGGTAAGAAGCACGCAGATCCGTGCAAGACGCACGCTGATAGGCGCTGGGAGAACTCTCAATTGTCCGTAACTTCTAGCGAAGGTTAGAAAAATGTTTGAGTGAACAGGGCCAAGTTAATGAAAGATTCAACCATGTCATAATTTAGTTTTAAAACCAACTAGGGAGGGAAAAGAGGGTGTCACTTGTGATAAGAAGGAGAACCGTGTTAATAATTATATTTGCCGCAATATTCGTAATATCTGTGCTTTTAATGTTTTCAGGAAACTATCCAAAAGTAGTCTATGAAAAACAGATTAACCCTGTAGACTTAGAAAAAGTATCAACGCGCGCTATTGACGATAATACGGCTGTTCAAGTGGCTAAAAACCTGGAAAACGATTTTTTCATAGACTATAAACTTGAAAGAGATCGATTAAGGAGCCAAGAGGCTGATTACTTGAGAGAACTGATAAACAATCCTAATGCCAGCATTGAATCTAAAGAAAAGGCACAACAGGATTTAATAGCATTGTCTCAAAAGGTTGAAAAGGAGATGGTTGTGGAAAACCTAATAAAAGCAAAAGGATTCGAGGATGCGGTTATTTTTTTCTCCGATGAATTCGTGAATATAGTAATTAAAACAAATGGTCTTTTACCAAAGGAAGTTGCACAAATTACGGATGTGGTTACAAAAACTATTGGCATCACAGTAGATAAAATTACCATTATAGAAAGAAAATAGGGGGGGTAATTGTAATAATCAAATAAATTTGCTATAATATCGTTAGGTTTTGACACCACTCGGAAGGAGAAAAAATATGAATAATGCCGATTATAACAATGAAAAAGGATCTATAAAAATCGCCGATGATGTAGTAGGTGTAATTGCCGGACTTGCTGCTACAGAAGTCGAAGGGGTAGCAGGCATGAGCGGTGGTATTGTTGGAGGAATTGCGGAAATATTAGGACATAAAAATCTATCAAAGGGTGTTAAAGTTGAGGTGGGTGAAAAAGAAGCTGCCGTAGATTTATACATGATTGTAAACTATGGTGTTCGAATACCTGAAGTGGCATGGAATGTGCAAGAAAATGTAAAAAAAGCTATCGAGAATATGACAGGCTTATCCGTAGTCGAGGTAAATATACATATTCAAGGTGTAAGTTTTAGCCCTTCGACAAAGGAAGAAGACAGTAAATAATATAATACCCCCTGATAGCAATTCAGGGGGTTAATTTCCTTTGAAAGGAGTTATCAATATGAATCTTCTTGACAGAATCATATTTGCTATTTACGCACTGTTTTTTACCGCTGTATCTGTTGTTTTTATTTTATTTTCTACTCGAATAGTCGGTTTTCAGTATTTTAGTACAAGCCTATCGTTTTTATACGGCCGATGGGAAACTGGTGTTGTTGGCTTAGTTTTGTTAGTTTTAAGTCTAAGATTTTTACTTTATGGCTTAAAATCCCAGCGACATCCTGAAGCTACCGTTAAAGATGGAGAGCTAGGAAAGGTGTGCATAACTTTAAATGCCGTAGAAAGTCTAGTTTTAAAAGTCATAAGAGACATTGAAAATATAAAAGATTCTAAAGTAAAAATAAGGAATCAGGAAAACGGTATATCAATTATATTAAAACTCATAGTTAACTATGATGTAATAATTCCTGATATGACTACGGAACTTCAAAAAACTATCAAAGATTATATAGAAACTACTGCAGGAATTTTGGTCAAAGATGTCCGAATAAGCATTGATAATGTTTCAAATCAGTCTAAACAACAAAAAGTAGCGAAATAAGGGGTGAAAGCGGTGGACTTTTTGTGGGTGTTGTGGTCTATGCATCGAGGCAAAATAATCGGGGGCATCTTAGGCCTTATTATAGCTACAATAATAATTTCACTTGGTTTCTTAAAAGCCGTGTTTGTCATTTTATGCACAGTATTAGGATACTATATAGGTAAATTAATAGACAATAAAGAGGATATTCGTGATATACTTGATAAAATCTTACCTCCGGGTAACAGATAAGGAGTGCCTTGTTTGAGTAGAAGAACTGCCAGAGAAAAAGCGTTTAAAATGCTTTTTGCTATTGACATTGGTGATAATACAATTGAAGAAGCATCGGAAATCGTTATGTATTTAATGAAAAATGAAAGTCACAAATTATTTATACTGAGTGTTGTTAGGGGTGTTTTAGAAAATCTATCGAAGATTGATGAGCTTATAAACAAGTATTCCGATGATTGGTCGGTCAACCGTATGGCATCGACTGACAGGAATATATTGCGTCTTGCAATATATGAGATTCTTTATTGTCAAGATATACCCGTCAGTGTTTCTATAAATGAGGCAGTTGAAATTGCGAAAAAGTACGGTGACGAACAGTCATATAAATTTATAAATGGATTATTAGGGGCCATTGCTAAAGATATTTCATTCAAATAACATAGAAACCAGGGTCCATGATTGATAAATCAGTATATTACGTTTTATAATAATATAGATGTTTTTTGATCTAGCACCTAAAACCGTTATGCTTTTGGGGGAGAATTGCTTTGAAACCTGTTTTAACTGTTAGTGAAGTTACTAACATAATAAAAAATCTTTTTGACACCAACGAGCTTTTAAGGAAAGTGTATATCAAGGGAGAAATTTCTAATTTTAAACATCATCTATCCGGGCATATGTACTTTACTTTAAAAGATGAGAGATCCCAGATTCGGTGTGTTATGTTTAAAAACAGCAATATATTACTTCCTTTTATTCCTGAAAATGGCATGAACGTAATAGCATTTGGCTATATAAGCATTTTTGCCAAAAGCGGAGAATACCAATTATATGTAGAAGATATGCAGCCTGATGGCATAGGAGCCTTACATGTTGCTTTTGAAAAACTTAAGGCACGGTTGGATAAGGAAGGACTTTTTGCAACCGAGAGAAAACGACCGTTGCCCTTTTTGCCTAAAAAAATCGGATTGGTAACATCCCCGACCGGTGCAGCTATAAAGGATTTATTGACTGTAATAAAAAGGCGGTTCCCTAATGTGGATATAGTAATTGCTCCAGTTCTGGTTCAAGGAAGGGGAGCGGCTGACGAAATCTGTTCTGCTATATTTGAGCTAAATAATTTGAAGGATTTGGACGTCATAATAGTGGGCAGAGGGGGAGGCTCCATAGAGGAATTGTGGGCTTTCAATGAAGAAAAAGTTGCCAGAGCGATTGCGAATTCTAAAATTCCCATAATTTCTGCAGTTGGTCATGAAACTGATTATACAATAGCCGATTTTGTTGCTGATAAAAGAGCACCAACTCCTTCAGCTGCAGGTGAAAT
>DUNY01000108.1 GCA_012839145.1 Thermoanaerobacterales bacterium | reverse complement strand
TTTTATAGCAATGACAAAATATAAATGTCTCTTTGGTCACACCATGAATCGGACAACAGAGTCAAGTCCTAATTCGTGTATAATTTCCCCGGTTATCTGCAGATTCTATCAACGTTCTGCCATAATAAGCTTATTGTAAAAGAATTATTGTATGGTAGAATTAAATAAAAAATAAACAAAGGAGATATTTTAATGCTACAAGTAACATTGACACCTGCGGAAATAGACACACTTTTTTTAGATATTAATGGACAAGGCGGTTTTCAGAGTATGTTGTTGAAATTCAGAGAACAGTTATCCGGAAGTACACTCACTTTATATGAAGAAGATATCAAAAGGTTTAAAGCCTACACATCTTCGTATGGACAAGGTGGTTATCAAGGTCGGCTGTTAAAACTGACAAGTGTAATTAATGCAATAAACAATCGTTAAGCTGAAAAATTTATCAATGATAAATCTGTAATGGTGGATTTACCATTACAGATTTTTTGTGAGAGAGTATTCAATAATGCTTCAGGTAAATATTCATTTTCATCTTGAAGGAACATTTCTATAGGTCTCCCGTCTAAAAGAGTAAAAGCCTAGAAGGAGTGTACCTATGAATACAAAAAAGATCTTACTATTAACACTAAGCTTATTTCTACTAATCGGAGCCATAGGATGCAACAACGATACCAAAGACAGTTTAGGCATTCGGGGAGATATAACGCAAATAATCCTAGGTGATGATGAAAGTGTAACGGGAATATTGGTGGAAGGTAAGGTTGAGAGTGACACTGTCTATGACAAAGCAAGAGTCGGGATTGCCAAAGATACAGTTATATTAAAAACAACCGGCCAAGAGATATCACCTGAAGACCTTAAAGAAGGAATGAAAGTAGAGGTAGTCTTCCAGGGCGCCGTAGCCGAGTCCTACCCGGTTCAAGGCCAGGCAAAGGCAATAAGAGTTGTGGAGTAATCTACATACTATGGTTGATATTTTACTACCTATATAATTTAAATATGGAAATGACCTTAATCTTTTAAATCAGGAAAGCTTGTTTAGACGATTAAAATCTCCGCCCAGATGCGGAGTTTTTTATGTACACTACTCAAGCGAAAAGATGCTAAAGATTATACTTCCAAATGCACATTTAATGTGGATATGAACCACCTGCATAGGTATGTGATAAACCATAGGAAAATGGAAAATTCGGTATATGAGTTAATGATATTCTTAGTGAATTTTAAAGGAAATTACTATTTTTTATTGAATTAGTGAATGACGGTGGTTTAATATATTCCACAGCAAAGACAATTGTTATATCTTTATAATGCACTTAAAAAAACAATTAGGAGAACCAGATGATACTTACATCTTTAATGAGAATTTACTTGACACGGTCGTTAAAACCCTTCGAATTTAAAAACACATATTCCCATATCCTCAATTATAAAAATGAGCCGGACCTTGGGCTTTATGTCCATATACCATTTTGCCGCAGTCTATGCTCTTTTTGTCCTTACTGCAAAGTTATGTATGATGAAGATTTAGCACAAAGATACAAGACAGCTCTTCTGGGAGAAATTGAACTGGTTGGCTCTGAACTAAAAGAGAAAAAGGTGGTTACCGGTTTATATTTTGGTGGAGGCACTCCTGCTTTGATGGCAGACAGTTTAAAAGAAATTATTGACTGTTTAAAAAAATATTTTATCATTCAAGAGGGTATAGGTGTTGAGCTTCATCCGGATGATATCAGTCAGTCGACTTTAGAGCTTTTGAAAAAGGCCGGTGTTACGATGGTAAGCATAGGGGTACAGTCCTTTGATAAACAATGCTTATCTGCACTGGGCAGAAAAGGCACAGACTTTTTAGAAAAACTGGAGATGGTAAGTGGAGCAGGTTTTGAAGTTATTGATGTCGATTTGATATTTGCAATTCCCAACCAGACGGAAGAAATCTTGCTAAAAGATGTTGAAACTGCATTTTCCAACGGAGCTACACAGGTATCAACATATCCGTTTATCGATTTTACCTTTGCCCATAACGCTTACAAGCCTTTATCAGAAAAGGAAAAGAAGAAGATGCTAAACGCCATATCCGATTATTGTAAGAAAACAGGTCGAGACAGAACAGCTGTCTGGACCTTTGCCAAAAAGAAGACTAAGAAGTATTCTTCAGTAACGAGGGATAATTTTTTGGGATTCGGTGTTTCAGCTACCACATTATTGCGAGAAGAATTTAAGATAAATACATTTTCCATTGATGCATATATGGATCGTATTAGCAAAAACCAATTGCCTACAGCCCTAACCTTATCCTTCACACTGCGGCAGCGAGCGTTGTACTATTTGTTTTGGAATATATACTGTTTGCAAATTAACCCGGATAAATTTAAAAAAATCATAGGATATCCTCTTTCAAAGCTATATGGATTTGAACTATGGCTTAGTGAAAGGTTAGGTCTTTTGAAGAAGAATGGATGTTATCATGTTACCGACAAGGGTGCCTATTATTATCATTACGTAGAGCAGACCTATACAACCGCTTATATTGATAAGATGTGGAATATCATGAGAACAACGGCGTTTCCAGACAAAATTGTTTTGAAATAAAGTTTTTAGTGAGATGTCAAATTGTTAGTTTGGTTTATTCTACTATTTTGAGGCCGGGAATTACTCCGGCTTCTTGCTTTTGCAAATACGTATTAAATAAGAATATATAGGAAAAGATTGCTATAGAGCAAGTATATATATATTTTGGAGTGGTGTGATTGTGTGAATTTTGTACTAAACACGGTGAGGGAAAAAAGTGGTACGAAATTATGGGGCACTATTCAAAAGAATTATTGAACGATCTAGACCGTCAAGCTTATATTGAAGGGTTTGTTCCCGGCATCCGAAATAATGCGAAAAATAATTTGGCCAAAATGGAATGGGTAAAAAAGAGAGCACCCATTGCCCATCGCTTTATAAGAAAGATAGTAACTACCAATTTGAAGAAATATCATTTCGGTCAGGTGGTTCCCCTTGAAG
>DUNY01000466.1 GCA_012839145.1 Thermoanaerobacterales bacterium | reverse complement strand
GTATTGCCGTAGTCTTGCCATAGCCGGACGGGGCTTCTACAACGGCAGTAGATGCAAAGTGCAGCTTGTCCAGCTTACGTTTGAGCCTGTCCGAGTAATAATGCAGCTCGGTTCTGCTGCTTTTTCTTTGCTCCATATTCTTCCCTCCCTGAGCAGAACTTTTTGGAAACGGCCAAATGTATTAAAAATATTAATACTGCAAGATCATCACTTCGACAATATACTTTCTATAGCGACTTACTTGTTGTAATATTTTGTATTATTAACCTTATAATAACACAAAGGGTATTTTTTACAATGCTGCTGTTCGAATTAATTATTACTGATAGTTTAAACCTTGTTTACATTTCTGTTCACTTTGCATTATTTCCTAGTACCTTCATTTGATCTAAGAGAAGGGGACATTAAATACCATGAGTCTTTTCTCTCTCATTTGTCTTGACTTTGGATCGTTTGACAAAATGACCTATTAGCGATAAAATTATATCAAAATTATTTGAATATAATCGGGAATTTACCTGAACAAGTAGCTTGGCAAAATCGTGAAAGCAGCTGTAAGTATGGGTTTAAAACCGACACTTCTAATAACAAGCTTTCGAAAGCTAAAGAAATCCAATGTTTTGTACGATCTTGCCGAAAATAAACTGTCTAAAGATAGGTGAGTATTGTTATGATTCATTACACAAAGGGCAGGGTTAAAGATATAATACAGAGAAGAGAACATTGTACCGAAATAATTGTAATAATTGATAATCAGGAATATAAAGCAGTGAATTATGATAGTTTAACAGGAACTGTTAAAGTCGGTGATTATGTGCTTTTAAATACGACTGCCCAGGACTTGAAACTGGGAAGCGGTGGATACCACTTCGTAGTTTCGGTCAATGATGGAAATGCTTGCTTTCCTCACATTGAGAAAGACGGGCATATAATGAAACTCCGGTATACTCCCCTTCAGTTCGCTTTTTTAAGTGCCGAGGAGCAGCAAAGTCCTTATCATCAAGTATTTGATAATTTTCGAAGTCTTCAAGGTAAGCCGGTAATAATCGGTGAACTTCACAGTATGCTGCCACCGGCGGTTTTCAATATAAAGCAGAATCGGCCGGATCTTTGTGTTTCTTACATAATGACTGATGGGGGAGCCCTGCCTATAAGCTTTAGTAGAAGTGTTGCTTATCTAAAAGAAAAAGGGTTAATTGAAGGTACCGTCACTTTTGGTCAAGCCTTCGGCGGTGATTTTGAAACAGTTAATGTTTATACGGCTTTGATAACAGCTTTCGAGATATTAAAGTCAGATATCGCTATAATAACAATGGGTCCGGGTATCACTGGGACAGGAACTAAATATGGATTTTCCGGTGTTGAGCAAGGTCCAATCATCGATGCGGTAAATACCCTTGATGGTAGGCCTGTTTTTATCCCCAGAATAAGCTTTGCAGATAAAAGAATAAGACACCAAGGTATCAGTCATCACAGTGTTACGGTACTTAAGGAAATCGCCAAAACCCATGCTGAAGTAGTGATTCCGATAATGGAAGAAGGAAGACTGAACTATGTTAAAAATCAAATTATGCAAAATGAGCTTGATAAAAAGCATAAGATCATCTATGTTGAAGAAACTGTATCAGTTTTGGAGAACATTTCATGTTTTGACTTTCAATTATCCACTATGGGCAGAGGAATAGACCTGGAACCGGAGTTTTTCATGACTGCAGGGGCAGCAGGGTATTATGCATCTAATATTTATAAGAACGGTCTTATGCCTTTGCATAACAACGGATAAAAAGCGGGCGGTCAAAGACCATTCCTACACTTATTTCTTGATCAACGGTGTAGAAACCTCTTGATATGGTAACTTCTGCATATGACTCATTTTTTATATATATCATTACGATGTCCTATGGCTATTACAGTTATTAGATTTTTTGCATCCTCAATTAAACATAGTAAACGATAACCACCTATGCGATAGCGCCATTTTCCATGGTGATTTGCAACCAGAGATTTGCCGAAGGCTCTTGGGTTATCACAACCAACTAAGCGTTTTTCAATATATCCCAGAATAAGTAATGCCGTTTGTTTATCCATTTTTTTAAGTGTTTTTAGTGCAATATCTGAAATAACCACTTGCCAATTAGTCATTTAGTCCCAACTCTTCCTTCACTTCATCAAGGGTGTAGGTTCGCTTAATTTGGGTAAACGCTCTATCAAACAACTCCACATCTAATTCTTCTTCTATTTTTTCGATTACAGCATCTCGAATTAATTTAGAAACAGATATATTTTTCATTTTTGCATATTTTTTTATGAGTTCATCATCTCTGTTATTCAGTCGAAGTGAAATCGTAGACATGAAACATACCTCCTTTTGTCACACATTGTATTACATTATATTGACAACGTCAATATAATGTAATACAATGTGTTGTTCATTTTTTTATTCTTTGTTCTTGTAGGTTTTTTATCATAACAAAAAACGAGCGGCCTTTGGCCGCTTCTACATATTTGTAAGGATGTATTTTTATTTCATCGTTTTCATTAGCTATTGATGGATGTAATTTTATTATATTTATATAGATTTATTATATTAGTTTCATCATTATTTATGGATATATTTCAGTTCCTTCGGTTTTAATAAGCTCTTTAAAAGCTTCGGTTATTTTCTTTGTAACGGGTCCCGGTTTGCCGTTAGCAATTGTGCGTCCGTCTACTTTGACTACAGGGATTGCTTCTGCTGCCGTGCCTGATAG
>DUNY01000160.1 GCA_012839145.1 Thermoanaerobacterales bacterium | reverse complement strand
ATTCATTCTCTCACTGAGGGCGGGAGGAGTTGGCCTGAATCTAACTAAGGCAAATCATGTTTTTCACTTTGACCGCTGGTGGAACCCGGCAGTGGAAAACCAGGCCACCGACCGAGCCTTTCGCATCGGGCAAAAGAAAAATGTCCAAGTGTATAAGTATATTTGCCAAGGTACTCTGGAAGAGAGGATTGACGAACTTATAGAGAAAAAGCAGGAACTGGCCGACTATATTGTAGGTGGAGACGAGTCATGGCTCACTGAAATGGATAACGAGCAAATAGCCGGTCTTATTACACTAAGCCGAAAAGTTGCTTTGGAATAAGGGGGTAATACTATGGCTAGAAAAAGACCCTTTTCTAATACATGGTGGGGCAAGCAGTGGATTGATGTCTTGGAATCCTTCGGCTGGACCAACCGCTTGGAGCGAGGAAGGCGCTATGCCAGAAACGGCAGTGTCCTTAAGCTTCAGATTGAAAAAGGCAAGATAACTGCTCAAGTTCGAGGTTCACGACCCAGTCCGTACAAAGTTACCATTAAGCTGGCAAAATTAAAAAAGAAGCAATGGAAAAAAGTTTTGGAGTATCTTTCCACAAAAGCCCTTTATGCAGCAAAACTCCTTTCCGGAGATATGCCCGAAGATATAGCTGACATGTTTCTGGAAGTCGGAGTACACCTTCTTCCCAGAAGGGATAACGAGATTGAGACCAAATGTTCCTGCCCGGATTTTGCTGTTCCCTGTAAACATATTGCAGCCGTCCATTATCTTATCGCCCAAGAGCTTGATAAAGATCCTTTTCTGGTTTTTAAGCTCCGCGGTATGGAAAAAGATGAAGTTTTGGATAACCTTTTAAAATACGGCGACAAAAACAAAAGAACCCGAGATAATGCGGATATTGCCTCTGCTGATAGCGAATACCCACAATCTTTATTCCCCAAGATAGCCGCCCTTTCTCCCAATGAAGTAAACAGCACTGCTTTGCCCATTTCTCTGGAAAATTTCTGGAAAGGAAAGCCGCTACCCATGTTAAAGCCGCCGCAAGCTCCTTCGATCCATGCCAGTGCCTTTACTAATACCGAAAGCGCCTTTTGGGACAAGAATTTTCCCATGCCTCAAATCATGCAGGGAATATATCGGGGAAGCGGGAAGATGTGATTTTTCCGTTCTTTGTTCATATATTCTCTGAATCATTTTAAAAATCTATTAAATCTTTGTTGGAATATATTTACTTTTCTACGCATCACAAATAAAATAAAAATTCTGCTTTTGAGATTTTTTCTATTAGGATGGCTGTTAAATTTGCAAATTCACGCTTCCATTTCATTAATACATTTTTTCAATGAATTTCGCCAATCGTCCAGTTTAATTTTAAATGCATTTTTAAAAGCTATTCCATTAAAATAATTGCAATAAGGACGTTTTGCAATTTTTGTATCTTCTGCTTTCACTTTAACGATATTTGTAACATCTAAACCTTTTATTTTGGCAATTTCTAACATTATATCATATCTGGATGCTAAAGGCCCATTACTTGGTATATGATAAATCCCGTAATAATCACTTTGCGTTTTTTGAAGTAAAACCTCTGCAAGATCTCTTGTCCAAATTGGTTTTGTCAGTATATCAGCGGCACCATATACCTTTTCCCCTTTTTGTAAATTCTCGCAAACTTGATGAATCATATTCTCTTTTTTATTACCTTTATTTCCAAATAATAAGGGAACCCTAATTATATAATATTTATTAACTAAAGAACTAACTATCTCTTCTGCTTTCCAT
>DUNY01000246.1 GCA_012839145.1 Thermoanaerobacterales bacterium | reverse complement strand
CGTCGGCCTCGTAAAATATGTGAGGCACTAAAAGAAGTATATAAATGTGCAGGCTCTCAGTTTGACCCTTGTCTTCTAAAAGCCTTAAAGGAAAATTGCTTTTGGCAAATAACCACATATCGTAATCCGGCTATCTTAGAAATACAGATAGAAAAGGAAAAACAGTGGCTTGCACAATTGACCAGTTCATATTTGGATTTAACCTATCCCTTAATATATGCACAAAGCCGTTGGATCGATAACTTGTTGGTATTATTTTTGAGATTAAAAAAGTCTAAAACAGAGGTGAGAAAAAAATGAATGAAGAGATTAATTGCGATTATTTCCGTTCATTACTCGAAATAGAAGAGGTTATTTTTCCGTATAAAGAAGAGACTGGTTCTTATGCACTTGTTAAAGAAGGATGTCTGGAAGTTTATCATCCTCCGGAAGGCCCCTACCCTATGGTCATTCCTTGTCCTGGAATAAAGCTGGTTGTTAACGGTCGTGAATGCACTGAACCCATCCCTGTGTCAATGGAAGATAAGGTGACAATACATACGATGGATGAATTACAAAAAGGTGAATGGTCCTTAACTATTTCTGACGACGATCTAAAGGCAATATTACAAATAAAACCCACGGTAATAGTTCACCGTACATTGTCGGATCTTCCACCTGCAAAGATACTAAAATTAGCGGTTGTGGAACGGGAAGAACGCCATTCCCCCCTTACATGGGATGAACTACTACAGGAAGTATCCGTAAAAGGTATTAAATACGGTATAGATTGGGAGAAATGCTCCAACGCCGTAACATCTTGTGATGTAGGTGAAATAGTTATTGCTCAAGGTATTCCTGCGAAACCGGGAAAAGACGGCCATGTAGAATTGCTTTTTACTTCAAATCCAAAAACACCAATAGTATCTGAGGAAGATGAAACGGTGGATTTTCGAAAACGCTATATCTTTACATCGGTAGAGGCCGGTGAAATTCTTGCTATAAAACACCCACCGGAACCTGGGAGTAGTGGTACCAGTGTAACCGGAGATATAATTATGCCATCTATACCATGTGATGCTATTCTATGTGCAGGTGAAGGAGCGGTACTTACCGAAGACGGTAAACGTGTTGTAGCAGCTCGATCCGGACGTCCTGCAGTATCCAGCCGTCATAACACAGTTAAAGTTGGTGTAGTAACTGAGCTGGTCCATGCCGGTGATGTAGATCTTTCTTCCGGCAACATAGTATTTAAAGGAGATATTCTGATATTGGGAAATGTGACTGAAAGCATGTTGGTTGAATCCTGCCAGAACATCAGAATAAAAGGCCTAGTTTCCTGTGCCAAAGTTCAAGCTACAAGATCCATATTGGTCGAGGGAAATATCTTATCATCAGTAATAACTGCCGGAAAAGCTCTTGATTTCCAAAAAAAAGTATTACCACAGCTTCACATATTAGCAGACGGTTTACAGGAAATGGTTATAGTTATTCGGCGGTTACTGAACCGTAATGATTTTAAGAATGAAGATACAAAAGTTGTCATCGGTCCTGTAGTAAAGCTTCTGTTGGAAGGAAAATATTGCTATCTCATTGATGCCGCCAAGGTTTTAAGTACACAGATAGAAACCGTGTCACAAGAAATGCCTGCTGAAGGCATGGGAGAGTTTATCCGTAATGTCAAAAAGGTACTTGTTAACTTTTCCTTGACAGTAAAAGACTTAAGTGAGATCGAAAAACTAGCTCATCAGGCCAAGGAATGGGAGCAGACTTTTGTGTATCATCCTTCCACTGAAGGTAATGTTATTGCATCAAGCATTCAAAATTCGACAGTCATAGCTACAGGTGATATTCAAGTGGTGGGCAGCGGTTGCTATATTTCTAGGATTCAGGCAGGAAAGAAAGTGAATATTAGCGGGGTAGTTCGAGGTGGTAAAATACGAGCCGGTAGTGATGTCTTTATTGGAGAATTGGGATCAAAAGGCGGTGCTACAGCAAAGGTGGTAGCCAGCCCCACATCTGTGGTAACCATAGGGCACGCTTTCGTAAACTCTGTAGTAATGTTGGGAGGGCAATCTTACCGCTTTAACAGAGAAGAAAAAAATATCCGTTTTTGGTTAGATAAAGAAGGTAAACTCAGCTTCATTTGAATATTTAGGGACGGAGGAAAATTATTCACCAACAATCGCACCACAACATCCAACTATCCCCTTATGTCTTATAGAAGGTTTGATAAAAATGATATCTTCCTGAAATTACAAAATCCGTATGACTATGTAATCCCAACAAAAAACATGCTATAATGTTCATAAAGACCTTGTAATTAGAAGGAGCAACAAATGACAAAACACAACACCCTAATTTTCAAGCTTTTATTTTTTTTCGGAGGAATTTATATCATCACTGCCGGCAAAGTGTTACTTATCCTATCCGGCTTCGGTGTGGATCCTTGGACAGTGTTTCATTTAGGTATAGCTAATTATATACCCTATACCGTTGGTCAGATTACCCAAGTAGTAGGGGCGATAATGCTTATAATGGGATGGATCTTAAAAATAAAACCCAGCTTCGGAACATTTTTAAACATGTACTTTTTCGGCCTTTTTATCGACATAAACCTAGGCCTTAAAATAGCAAAACCACCTGAAAGCTTAACAGTCGCAATAATATATTTTGTTATAGGCATCATAACAAACGGCATTGGTTTTGGTATATACCTAAACGGCCAAATGGGAGCAGGTCCCAGGGACACCTTCATGCTCGGATTATCAAACATCACCGGGAAAACTGCCGGAACCGTCAAAACATGTATGGAAAGCACTGCAGTCTTCATAGGCTGGATCCTGGGAGGCCCCGTAGGTTTAGGAACCCTAGCATATGCCGCTTTTGTAGGAGCAATAATGCAATGGACCCTGAATCATATAAAACTCCCTGGAAAGACCAATGCGGAACTAAGCCAGGAAAGCTAAATGCCCTTTGGTGCAGTGTAGAGGTATCTGTATTGAGCAGGTGGAAAGGTGAGTAGTTTTTTTTCATAGGAGATGGCGACATGTTGTTTGGCGAGAAAAGTATTTTTCATCAGCCCTCGCATAGTGAGGGTTTTATTCTATTTTTTTGTTTTCTAATTTTATAGATAACCAAAGTAACAATCGACTTGGAAAATGAAGATGGTGAAATTGTAGCAATGAGTAAAGATAGAGCGAAAGATATAAAAGAATTTTATGATCTTATAGAAGTACAAAGAGAAAAGCACAGATATTATGATGAGCTTAAGGAACTTAAAGTGGACCTTGAAGATATCAGTATTGCAACGGATACTGACGATTG
>DUNY01000338.1 GCA_012839145.1 Thermoanaerobacterales bacterium | reverse complement strand
GATGCAAAAGTTATAAAATTACTAAAAGCTATTTCAAGATGTAAGGCATTCACAGACGAACAGGAAATACTCATCAAAAAAATAAGGAAGGCTTGGGAAGACGGAAATATTCCTGCAAATATTACCAAAGAAGTGCTAAAACAAACAAAGCTAATAAATGATCCGATCAAAGTATTTTACGAAATTATAGATATTGTGCCCGAAAAATACTTTGAAGAAAGAAAAAGGAAGAAAGCAGTGAATATTTTCGGTGAGATGAAGGTTATTTTATCATCTTACCTGAAGAAGGAGGATACAGAATAGGTGAGTATCGCAAAACAGAAGATTCTGGAGGAAACATTAAAAAATAAGTTTGACATTGAAAAATTTAAAAGGTTTACCCGGGAGTTTTTTAATGAACCGGAAATGATACAGGAAAATAGACGTACAGGAATCTGGAGAGAATATGAGGAACACGTCGCAGCTTACTACAGAGTTGCCAGATATACAGATTGTGACGAAAATAAAATGATTGTTTTAGCAGTGGAATTAAAAAAGGACAAGAGTGTTGAAAGAGCTAGAAGTATGCAAAGAAACTTCATCTCCCGAGTTCTTGATGAAAACAATCTTGAAGCTGCTATAGTTGCTTTTTATTCGCAAAATGAACCGAACTGGAGGCTGTCTTTTGTAAGGCTGGACTATTCTTTTACCGATAAGGGGATAGAGCTGGATTTAACTCCGGCAAGGAGATATTCATATCTAGTGGGCGAAAATGAGCCAAATCACACAGCAGAGGCTCAACTATTGAGAATCTTTGAAGATGATACAAAGAACCCCACCCTTGACGTAATAGAAGAGGCCTTTAGTGTAGAAAAGGTAACTAAGGAATTCTTCACTTTATATAAAGACAAGTATTTAAATTTGAAAGAACATTTAGAGGTCAATGAGGCCTTTATAGAAGAAACAGAAAAACTTGGACTTGAAGTGCATAAATTCTCCGAACAATTTGCCAAAAAATTAATGGGGCAACTGGCTTTTCTTTATTTCCTGCAAAAGAAAGGCTGGCTTGGTGTCCGGATAATGCCGCCGGATCATTCATTTCCGGAAGTGGAATTTAAAGATATCTATATATCCCAAGACCAGGCTCATAAAGCTGTGTTACAAAAAGTATTTATAAAAAGTGCTGATGGATACATGAAATTAATGCCAAGCAAACTAACAAAAATAACAGAACATGAGGCTGGACTATTATCCGACTGTTTTGCCGAAACTAAGCATGATATGCCTTGGGGAAGCGGAAACAGGACATTTATAAGGGAGATATTTAATTTTTGCATAGAAAATACAAATAAGAACTTTTTTAAAGATTATCTGGAGCCATTTTTTTATGAGGCCTTAAATACAAAAAGGAGAAATCATTATTATCATAAGTTCAATTGCAAGATACCTTTTTTAAACGGCGGATTATTTGAACCACTGGAAGGTTATCATTGGCAAGATGTGGATTTTCAGATTCCAAATGAACTATTTTCCAATGAAGCAGAAAAAGGTAGAGATGCTGATGGAATCCTTGATGTATTTGAAAGATTCAACTTCACCATGAATGAGGATGAACCCCTTGAAAAAGAAGTGGCTGTTGACCCGGAAATGTTGGGTAAAATATTTGAAAACCTCTTGGAGGTCAGTGACAGAAAATCCAAGGGAGCTTTCTATACTCCTAGGGAAATCGTGCATTACATGTGCCAGGAGAGCTTGATAAATTACCTTGTAAATGAAGTGAATGTACCCTATGAAGATATGAAGGAGTTTATCCTATATGGAGAACTTATAAAAGATGCTGATAATAGAAGAGATGTGGGATATGGAAAGGAATTTACCATAAAGAAAACCATATTTGACAATATCGTAAAAATAGATGATGCATTAAAAAAAGTCAAAATAGCTGATCCGGCAGTTGGATCAGGTGCTTTTCCTTTAGGGATGTTAAATGAAATTGTTAAGGCTAGAAACAATATTACGGAGTACATAATTAGAATAGATAAAGAAGGTGCTTTTGATAGAAATTACGGTGAGGATTTTATAAGGAAAT
>DUNY01000468.1 GCA_012839145.1 Thermoanaerobacterales bacterium | reverse complement strand
TTTTCCGGGTCTAGAACTATGGCCTTTTTGTAATACTCCTTTGCTTTTTCCATATCATGGGCCTCAAAATACACATTACCCAGATTACTGGCAGCTGAAGACATATATGGATTTATTTCCAATGCTTTCATGAAGTGGGTCTTGGCCTGCTCAATATCTCCTTCTCTAGCCAAAATAACTCCAAGCTTGTTATAGGCTTTAGCATTATTGGGATCTCTTGATAAAACCTCATTATATATCTTTCTCGCTTCATGATATTCCCCTCGTTCCATATGGCTTTCTGCAATAAATATCAAATCGTCCATGAGAGCTCCCCTTCTCATGTAATTATATTTATATCATTCTCTCTTAATACTCAAAAACCTTCTTATTACCAATAAAATACCAAAAAATATGCCGATTATTCCGAATAAGGGGTATATCTGTTTTATTAGACCGGTAAAACTGTATTTTGTTAGAGGTATTCCAATAAATAAAAAGTTCAGGGCTCTTTGATACTTTATCCCTAATCTTCGTGATATTCCTCGAGTGAAAGAAAAACCTAACCCTATGGCTGTACTGAGCATAGCGGATAATAATACCACTATCGAAGTGAGATATAAAACTTGGCTATTCTGTTGAGCTACCCAAAGTAAAGGAATCTGCACTCCAAAAAGTGACTCATAATTTGCCCAAGTGATGAACCATATTAAGATTGCCATTACCATAAGTCCTGAACTGCCAATTGCAGCAGCGCCCAAGGCAACACTTGGTTTTGTTGTGTAAGTACCCAGGGAAGCCAATACTACTAAAGCTAGTGTAATATTGTAACTTACATAAATTATAGATGATATGAACCATCCCTTTTTATTATTTGAAAGGATTTTTGTATCACGAAAAATACCGGGATTATTTTTAAAGCATACAAATCCTATTAAAAAAGTGATGATAATCATTATGGTAACCATTAATTTGTTGAAATCAGCAAGGCCCCTTACCTCCCTTTTGAGACACGAGATTATAAGGATGCTTAATAATACAATCATCCACATGTAATTGAGACTCATGCTCTCACTCAGTACTGCACCGCTCCCTGACAGCATGATATAATACCCTGCCAAACAGAATATATCCACCAGTATATCAAAAAAAAACATCAAAGTTTTACCTGCAACCGGCAGCAATATATCTCGAACACATTGGGATTGAGAACGTATGGACTCTCTAAAAATGAAATACCCTAAAATAAAGAAAAGGATGGAGGCCATTATGATACCCAGCAATCCCTGTTTTCCATATACGGTAAAAAAATTCATAATTTCCTGGCCGGAGGCAAATCCCGCTCCGATCAGCGTTCCTATATAAATGGAACCTAGGCTTATTTCATCCCTGACATTCAAGTATATCCCTCCCGGATACTATTTATCACATAGATATGATTAAAATTTCAAACTATGACGCATAATTTAATATGAATACTAAATTATTGACCTACATATAATGTTACAAATTCTCTCAGGAGGAAAACCATGTTATTGGAACAGAGCTGTCTTAAACACAAGGATTTTCGGGTTCATATAAATTCTCCTTTGGCTTACAAAATATTTCGAGATTATTTTGTTAAAACATTGACTGATACATATGTCCCAAATCCGCTTGTTATTATGTGCATCGGCACCGACCGCTCCACCGGGGACGCCCTTGGTCCACTGGTGGGTGAGAGGTTGCATAAAGTGTGTAGACATGCTCAAATCTTAGGCAATTTGGAAGAACCTGTTCACGCCGCCAATCTGGTAAAGGTATTGGCTGATGTACAAATTACCCATAAAAACCCGTTTATAATTGCTATAGATGCTTCCTTGGGACTCTCTGAAAATGTTGGGACCATTAAAATTGCTCAAGGTGCTCTAAAACCGGGAGCCGGAGTTAACAAAAACTTACCGCCGGTAGGTGATTTTCACATCACAGGAGTTGTAAATGTGGGTGGATTTATGGAGTATATTGTCCTTCAAAATACCAGGCTTTTTACAGTAATGAAAATGGTGGATATTATTTCTCTTGGAATCATAGAGGGACTGGAAAGATTTTTTGAGCAAAAAAGGTAACAAAAAAGGCTTCTATTGGCTGATTGAACTGCCCACTGTCTTTTCTACTTGACAGTGGGCAGTTCAATTCAATGGAAACCTTTTATTAATCATTTTATAATTTTGATTACGGTTGGAAAGTTACTCCGACGAAGATGACAGCACCTCTCCCTAGAGTTTCGGAGCGGTCAAAGACCGGTTCCCTACACGGTCCCGCACTGCGCTGGAGTCACAGGCAATTTGGCGTCCTACCGAGTGCCCGTCATCGAGCATGATGCACGCTGTCCCTGCTTCGTTTGTCCCTTGTAGTCTGCGGGCGGTCTCCCTCATCTTCACCTAGGAAGAGTCTTTACACTAAGATCAATTTATCTTCCAGTTCAGCAACAACATCTTCTGCAGACTTGCCCTGAGCGTTTATCACTGGCACATTGTGGATAACATCTTCCATTCCCATAAAGTCATCATCAATGCCGCTGACAATTATGGCATCGATTTTAGGATCACCCATTCGGGTAACATTGTATCCACGACTTTCAAGTGTCCTCTTTATCGGTGTTAAGGAGTCTTCCACTGCTATAGTCTTGGTCATTTTCACACCTTCTTAAATAAAATGTTCATAGACTCTGTTTTTTATAATTTCATATATTTCCTGGGGTGTTCTGTTTTGCGCGTTGACCAATAGTACGCCGTAGGACTGACCTCCACTGTAGTCATAGACGGACTCCAAGGCCGGAGAAAATTGGGTGGACTGAATTTCGTCCAATCTACGTCCCATATACACCACAGCATCTACTGCAAAATTCTGATCACCCCATGCAACGACCTGGAAACCTCTATTTTTTAAGAATTCCCCAATCTCCTCCAGACCTTCCTCCAAGGCAATAACCCGGCTCATCGCAACACCTCCGCCTTTTTATTGTTATCAGGTGGAGGTAAAATTATTCCTTATAACTTTTAATGCTTTAGGTATTATAGAAAAATTGGTGGAATTATAACCCAAGACTTCTCCGTCCGCTTGGGTCATTGTAGGTGTGTTAAATTCTATTTTTATATGCTTGCCTCTTAAGACTTCAAAAGCCCTGTGGTTTTTATGACCACCGCTGAATACCCGGGGCAGAAATTTCAGGATTTCCAATCGGCTCATATCGTTCACCATACAGATGTCAAATAGTCCGTCATCTACTTTTGCATCGGGACTTATCCTCATCCCTCCGCCAAAGTATTGACCGTTTGCTATGGCTACCAACCACAACTTACGCTGAAAAACCTTTCCGTCTATTTCAATGCTGGCTTCTCGGGAACTGTAACGAATCAGATTCCATATAACACTTGTTATATATGCAAAAGACCCTGTTAAAAATTTCAAGTCTACATTTGTGGTGTTTACTACTTCCGCATCAAATCCTACACCCGCAACATTTATAAAGTAACCCTTTTCATGTTTTCCTAT
>DUNY01000471.1 GCA_012839145.1 Thermoanaerobacterales bacterium | reverse complement strand
ACTACAAACGCTACCTATGCAACAAGTTTTGTACAGGATCAAATAAACAAAATAGAAAAAAGATCTGTAATAATAATTGATGAGGCACATAATTTTGGAGCTACAAATTTAAGCACAAAGCTAAACAAAAAGATACCCTTTAGACTAGCCTTATCAGCGACTTTAGAAAGATATGGTGATCCTGAAGGAACAGAAAAGCTATACGATTATTTTGGAAAAGAATGTATCAATTATCCTTTAGAAAGAGCTATTAAAGAGAAAAAGCTAACACCATATTATTATTATCCAAAACTTGTTTATCTTTCAGAAGATGAATTGTCTGCATATCAGCAACTATCAAGACAACTTGCAAGGTGTATTGTTACAACAAAGACAGGAAAGACGAAATTGAGCGAAATGGGTAAAATGATTGCAATTAAAAGAGCAAGACTTGTAGCAGGTGCAGTAAGCAAGCTTGGTGCATTAAAAGAATGTATTAAACCTTATACAAATGGCAGCCATATACTGGTTTATTGTGGTGCTACAACTATTTCAGATGTTGACTACGTAGAAGGAAGACCGGATCAATCAGAAATACGTCAAATAGAAGCAGTCTCAGACATTTTGGGTAATGATCTAGGCATGAAAATTTCACAATTTACGTCAAAAGAGACTTCATCGGAAAGGGAGTTACTTAAGAGAGAGTTCGCAAAGGGAGAGAACTTACAAGCTTTAGTTGCAATAAGATGTCTAGATGAAGGAGTAAATATTCCCAAGATTAAAACTGCCTTCATCCTTGCGAGTAGCACAAATCCAAAAGAATATATCCAGCGAAGGGGTAGGGTGCTTAGACGTGCAGAAGGCAAAAGGTATGCAGAAATATATGATTTTGTTACAATTCCGAGACCAATAGAGCAAGTTAAGAATTTACATGAAGATGAAGTAAGATCAGATATCTCATTAGTAGAGAAGGAAATTGAAAGAGTGAGGGACTTTGCGGATATATCTGAGAATTCCCAAGAAGGTTACAAACTAATTCACAAATTAATTGATGTGTATGGTTTAAATAAATTCCAAGGGGGCGATGTTTATGAATGACCTGGGAAACGATCATGGGATAGATAAAACCAAAGCTATAAGGATGATAAGGGATATATTAAAATTGGAACAAGAGAATTTAAAAACTAAAAAATACAATGATTACGATATGATTGACAAAATTAGAACTGTTATAGAAGAGGAGGTCAGAAAATGCTATTAAAGACACTACGTATGAAAAACTTTAGACAATATAAGGGCGAGCAAATGTTGACCTTCTCTACTGATAACGATAAAAATGTCACAGTTGTTCTTGGAAAAAACACTAGTGGAAAGACAACACTGATTCAAGCATTTAATTGGGCATTATATGGAAAAGCAAACTTTGATACAGCTGACTTTATGTTAAATTTAGAAATCGCAGACGATCTTGAGTCTAATGAGAGTGAGAAAGTGGAAGTATCCATAGAACTAGTCCATGATGGGATAGAGTATACAATGATAAGAAGTCAGAATTATATATGTAAATCTCCGGGGAACATAGATCCACAAAATGCAAAAGCACTTCTACAATATAAAACACCCGATGGCCAAACAGGGTTTATTGAAAATTATTTCGATATAAGAGATACAATAAATAAAATACTTCCTGAGGATTTGTCCACTTATTTTTTCTTTGATGGAGAGAGGATAACTAATCTAGGGAAAAATAGTCTGGAAGGCAGAAAAGATATTACTAAGGCAGTTAAAGGAGTTTTAGGTCTTACGGCACTAGATAATGCTATTACTCATTTAAAACGAGGGCATAAACATAGTGTCATAGCCAGGTTTATTAATAGTATTCACGTTGAAGGAGATGAAAAACTTAAACAATTAAAATCTGAAGCTATCAAATGTAGAGAAGACCTGGATCTTATTTTAAAAAGATTAGAAGACAATAAAGCCGCTATTAGTTTTTTTAAAAAAAAGTATGAGGAATTGGCTCAAGTTTTAAGGGATAATGAAAAAACGGCTAAACTGCAACAGAAGATTGAAGGCAATGAAGCAAGCATAAGAGTATATGAAAATAAGAAAGCTGAAGAGGCAAGCAAAATAATAAAAGAATTTTCTAATAAAGGTTCACAATTCTTTATGCAACCTCTAATATCAAAAGCTAAGGAAATACTTGATAAAGAAGAATATACTGATAAAGGTATACCCCATATACAGTCCAGTACCATAGACCATATTTTGAAAAGAGGTAAATGCATCTGTGGCGAAACAATACAAAATGGAGATAACAAGTATATAGCTCTTTCCGAGCTAAAAAAATATCTTCCACCAGAGGCAATAGGAGTCGTTGTCAAAAACTTCTTAAACGATGCCAAGCATTATAAGAGATATGGAAGTGAATTTTTGGAGGGTATAGAAGAATATTATAAAAATTTTAGACAATATAAACATGATATATCGACTCTTATGTCAGAAAACAAGCATCTTAGTGAACAAATAAAGGAGAAAAAAGACGTAAAAAAAGTAAAGCAGGAATCAGATAATTATGAGGAAAAAATAGAAGATTTGAGACGAGAAAGTGAAGAATTACATATTCAAAAAGGAAAACTTACCGCAGAGCTAGAATCTAAAACTAATGAAATTGCCGAACAATCTATAAAAACAAAAAGAAATAGACATATAGAAATTTGTTTACAGTATGCTAAATATATTGCAGATGAATTAGAGAAGTATTACAAAACTGAAGAAGACAAAATCAGGAGATTGCTACAGGAACGTGTTGATAGTATATTTGAGAAAATGTATCATGGGGAGAGAAAATTAGTTATAGCTCCAAATTATAAATATTTTCTAATGACCCCTGGCATTAAAGAAGAGTTCCAAGATAAAGCGGACAAATCTATGGGTTTAGAAACAGTCACAAGCTTTGCATTTATTTCTGGGATTCTAGCCCTTGCAAGAGAAAAGGTTCTGGATGAAGAATTTGGGATGGAGTCAGAGCCATATCCTCTAGTGATGGATGCACCTTTTTCTAATGCTGATGAGGAGCATGTTGAAAAGATATCAGATATTTTACCGAGAATAGCAGAACAAGTTATTATGTTTATAATGCATAAAGATTGGGAACATGCTGAAGGTGTATTATCTAGCAAATTAGATAAAAAGTATGAGTTAGATAAAAAAACTGAAACATATACGATTATTAGGGAGTGTTAAAAAATGTTTCAAAGAGAATTTTTATTTCGGGGTAAGCATGCACTTTATGTTAGAAATTTAGTTGAAACAGCTGGATTAATTCAAAGAAATCTCGACGTTCTTATTATCGCTCCTATTATTGGCTTATTATATGGGAAAACGGGAGTGTTAGACAAAAGCAGCAATAATACGACAAAAATTTTTACGGATCAGCTTTTAAAAGAAAAAGATTTATTAGAATTTACATATAAACTTATTATACTTGCAGATACCGATAAGGGTTGGCAAGATAATGAAAGAATTTTTAGGGCTTTCAGGATTGACGAGGAAGCAGACAATTTAAGTGAAAAAGATAAACAAATGATAGTAGAAAACAGACAACTTTTTGAATCCTATTTATTAGGTGGTATAGAATATCTACATGAGAGATTATGTGGTGATAGTACATATGATAGGGATATGATGGTAAATGAACTTTATGATTTTATCAAAGAATTTCACGAAGATCTACAAATGGATGAACACGAACTGCAAGACATATTGGAATCTGTATAGAAACCTACAGGAAAACAAGGGAGTGTAAGAAATATTTACGTAAAATTATTTACACCCCCCAAATATTACCAAGGATACCTTTATACCTTCTCAAGCTGCACTAAAGATCTGTCTCAGCCAACTAAAAAGGCTGTTTATAACATCGAGTATCTTTTGAATAAGCCCTTTGTTTTCTTCTACTGTCTTTTTTATTTTATCGATGTCGGTGCTGATTTTGTTGAGCTGTTGACTTATTTTGTTGACATTTAGGTCCAGTCTGCTGATTTTTTCCATGAGGCTTAATATTTTATCGATCTCTTCGTCACTAAGCTCGATATTTAGCTCTGTGGCTATTTTTTTGATAATTTGCCTGATATCGTCAGGGTTTTTGACTTGCTGCTTAATCACTTGTTGTTTTATCTTGTGCACAAGTTCATTTGCCTTATCTTTTCCTAAATCCTCACCTAGTTCACCTGTTATTACCAGCTCTTCGTTGGCTATTTTTTTGGCATCATGGGAAAGCTCTTTGCCGGTGGCTTTTTCAAAGGCCTTCATTATTCCGGTAAGGGCAGTTGTGCCAGTTACATTAAAGGGAGCGGCAGCTATTACTTCAGCATCTTCAATTCCAGCAGTAATCATGGCACCTGCATACATTTCTTCGGTTACCCACGTGATATTATGAGTATTTACCTTGATTCCTGAACCTTTGGTAGCAGACTTCACATACGCACAAGATATGGATTTAGTACCTATTTGCTGTTCTGAGGCTATGTCTTTTAGATATTCTCTTACTTCAGCATTTGTTACTGTCAGCATCATTACATCATCTTTTGTCACACCAAAAAAATCAAGCATTTGTTTCTGTTGTGCTTCGGTCAAATCGGCTCCTACGCTGACTACTTCAGTAGGACTTGCTGAGACTTGCGAACCTACCGTAAGTATAAGGCACACTAGAATCAGTATCGACAATTTCTTTTTCATAAGAAATCAACCTCCAATTACTAACATTACATTGTACTATGATTATATCTAAGTTTAAAATAAAGTAAAATTTTATGGGATGATCGACTATAGTATATTTTACCAAAGATGAAAAATGCACAACTAAAAACCTCCCCCACTTCATATAAATTTGGAAATAATACAAATAGTAAAAATAATATCGATAATAGTTGCAATTAGGATTATTTTAATGTAACATTGATTTGAAGATATTCCCCACAGGAGGAAAAAAAGATGAATATAAAAGAAAAAATAGAAACGGCAAGAAATACCCTATATTATGCGATAAAAAAGAATTATAACAAAGAGAAAATCCTCAAAATAAGTCGTGAGGTTGATAAGCATATAATAGAATACTACAGAATATGTCATGGACTAAAAACTGGCATTTGTAACATAGACGATAATTTGATCAGCGGAGAGGAAACAATGTTTTAAAAAGCAAACTAAGGGTGAGAAAAATTAATTAATTTTAAGAAGAATAAAGCTAATTTGCTTCGAAGAATTACATTTATGAGTCAAAAAGCCGATTAACCCTTGACACCCGCGCAATGTCGTGCTAATATAAGGTTGAAAACTGGATATAATCTTCAGGGCAGGGTGTGATTCCCGACCGGCGGTAATACGGTAAGTCCGTTAGCCCGCGAGCTAAAGCTGACTCGGTTAGATTCCGAGGCCGACAGTAAAGTCTGGATGAAAGAAGATTTATTTTTGGAATAGATTTTGATGTTCCCTGAGATTATATCTCAGGGAATTTTTAATTGACGGAGGTTATATGTAATGAGAAACGAAGTGAACAAAATATCAAGACTCGCAGTGCTTTCAGCTTTATCAATTCTTTTAATGTTTTTGATAAGGTTTCCCCTTATCCCTGCAGCGCCCTTTTTAGAGTACGAACCGGGGGATGTACCGGCCTTGATTGCAGCTTTTTTGTTCGGACCGGGTGCAGGAGTTATTGTGACTTTGGTGGTTTCATTGGTTCAGGCTTTAACTGTCAGTGCTGGCAGCGGCTGGATCGGTGCGATAATGCATTTTGTGGCTACAGGGACAATGGTTGTGGTAGCCGGATATATATATAAAAGGGTGCATACCTTCAAAGGAGCTGTTATTGCACTTATAGCAGGGTCTATCAGCATGACATTGGTAATGATCCCACTTAATCTTTTTTTCACTACAAAATTTATGAATGTACCTGTTGAGGCTGTAAAAGCCATGCTTATTCCGGTTATTATACCCTTTAACTTACTTAAAGCATCTTTGAATTCGGTATTGACGGTTTTTGTATATAAGCCTGTTGCAAAGTTTTTAAGGGTGGAACTGAAGCCCATGATGGAGGAAACCCGGTAGGCGAAAAAGAGTCAAAGTATATTTGTTTTGGAGTCGGGTAAAATAATGAAAAATCTTGAAATATCGTATGGTGCTTGCAAAATAAATGAAAATAAGTTACCATTAAAGAACCCAAAAAAATAATTGACATTTTCTTTTAAACTATGGTATTATTATTTAAATCAAATTGTAAATTCAATGACAGGGAAGAGTAATCTTGACGGAAGGTCAAAGAGAGCCGCCGGTGGTGAGAGTGTGGCACTGAAAGTCACGGTGAATGGGCCCTGGAGAAGGTGCGGCAAAAGCTATAAGTAGCTGCATCCGGCAAGTCCCCCGTTAGTCAAAGGACAGGATATCGCGATATATCGCCGTATCTTAAAAAGCGAGTTTTACATTGAGGTGGCAAGCATTTCATCCTGAAGATGAAATGCTTTTTTGTTGTCATCCTGAAGGCTTTGCCTGAAGGATCTTATTACTAAGGTGTAAGGCTAATTTGGGTGGCACCGCGGAAGCATCCGTCCCTTTTTACCGGGACGGATTTTTTTATTTATTTCTGATGCCGGGAACAAAGGATACTCAAGGGACACTTTTGAGGATGTTAAAAGCGAGAGTATCGACAGAACCGTTCCCTGATGCTGATAAGATGATTTTTCTTTGTAGAGAAAAATGGTAATTTGAGGTGATGGTTATGACATGAAAGCAACAACATAACATATACAACTCTGATGAAAAAGATATTAAGGTGTCATAGAACCGTCCCCCTGACACCCTTGCCTACTGACGAAGTTCAAGAATCCATAAGGAGATGATGAGAATGAAGGAAACTAAAATATTATTAACTGAAAGAGAGATTCCCACACATTGGTATAATATTCAGGCAGATATACCCAATCCTTTAAAGCCGCCACTAAGTCCGGCTACGGGAAAACCGGCCACGCCCGATGAGTTGGGAGCAATTTTCCCCGAAGAAATCATCAAGCAAGAGACCGGCACCCAGCGCTTTGTAGAGATACCGGAAGAAGTGCGCAGGCTATACGGATTGTGGAGGCCATCACCGGTGTATAGAGCCCATCGACTGGAGAAGGCATTGGATACCCCGGCCAGGATCTACTTTAAATATGAAGGTACCAGTCCTGCCGGAAGTCACAAACTGAACACCGCCATACCCCAAGCCTATTATAATAAACAGCAGGGCATAAAGCGGCTGGCTACGGAGACCGGAGCCGGACAATGGGGAACGGCGCTGTCTATGGCCTGTAAGTTTTTTGATATGGAGTGCACCGTCTACATGGTCAAGATAAGTTATAATCAAAAGCCTTATCGCCGCTCCATGATGCAGCTTTTCGGTGCGGAGGTTTTTGCAAGCCCCAGCGATAAGACCGATGCCGGACGGGCGGTGCTGGAAAAAGACCCCGAATCCAACGGCAGCTTAGGTATTGCCATAAGTGAAGCTGTGGAAGATGCAGTCAAAAACTCCGATACAAATTATGCATTGGGCAGTGTTTTGAATCATGTAGTGCTCCACCAGACGGTCATCGGCCTTGAAGCCAAAAAGCAGATGGAAAAAGCCGGCTACTATCCTGATGTGGTGATAGCATGTTCCGGCGGCGGCAGTAATTTCGGTGGGATTGCCATGCCCTTTGTCCAAGATAAAATTAAAGAAGGCAAGAAGACCCGCATAGTAGCAGCTGAGCCAGCCGCCTGTCCCAGTTTGACCAAGGGTAAGTTCACCTATGACTACGGCGATGTGGCCCATCTAACACCTATGATGATGATGTATACTTTAGGCAGTGACTTCATGCCGCCGGGAATCCATGCGGGAGGCCTGCGTTATCACGGCTCCTCTCCCATCCAGAGTCAGCTTCTACATGACGGCATAATTGAAGCTGCCGCCTTTGAACAGCAGGACATCTTTGAAGCTGCCGTGCTTTTTGCACAAAGTGAAGGCATAGTACCTGCACCGGAATCATCCCATGCCATAAAGGCTGCGGTGGATGAAGCTATCAATGCCAAAGAATCCGGTGAAAAAAAGACCATACTCTTTGGTTTAAGCGGCCACGGGTACTTTGATATGGCTGCTTATGATAATTATCTTTCCGGCCAGATGCAAAATTCCAGTTTACCGGAAGACGTTCTTGATAAAGCACTGGAGAAACTATCTTGAAATACTGCTTTTAGCATCTAGAATAATGAAAATTGCCGAATGGATGTTATAAATAGTAAATTTACAGGAGGGAAATGTGATGAAATTAAAGGATATGATTTTGACATCACTTTTGATAGCCATAGGTTTAGTGCTTCACTATGTGGTTCCGCCCATTGTGGGAGGCATGAAACCGGATTTTCTTTTAGCCATGCTCTTTGTGGCCCTTTATATTGACCATAGCCCCAAAAATGCTTTAGTGGCAGGACTTTTGGCAGGTATATTTTCCGCTCTGACAACAAGTTTCCCAGGCGGACAGATTGCCAACATGGTTGACAAATTCGTTACGGCCTTTGTGGTAATAGCCATGATAAGGGTATTTTCCAACTTCAATTCAAACCTTTCGGTACTTGTTACGGCTTTTGTAGGCACTGTAACAAGCGGTGTGGTTTTTTTACAAACAGCACTGTTTGTAATGGGAAGTCTTCCGGTGGCCTTTCCCGCTCTTTTTACCACTGTGGTTATTCCAGCGGCATTAGTTAACACCATTGCCACATTCATATGCTACAAAGTGGTGTTTTCCACAAAAAATATAATTACACATAAAGCATAAAACTTTTAGCCCTGCAGTTAAGATGCAGGGCTTTTTAAAATTGATTTTACGACAAATAATTATTT
>DUNY01000196.1 GCA_012839145.1 Thermoanaerobacterales bacterium | reverse complement strand
GAAGAAATATTAAAGCTTTTTTCCGATACCGGTGTGCTGAAGACCGGCCATTTCCTACTGACTTCCGGCCGTCACAGTGATAAGTATTTGCAGTGTGCCCAGCTTCTCCAGTACCCCCAAGCCACAGAAAAGGCCTGCCGCCAACTGACCGAGTATCTAAAAGGCATGAACATACAAACGGTAATAGGTCCGGCCATGGGAGGAATAATTCTTTCCTATGAAATGGGCAGACAGTTGGATGTTCGCTCTATCTTTGCCGAAAGGGAAGACGGTAAAATGGCCCTTCGCCGCGGCTTTGCCGTAAAACCCGGTGAAAGAGTGTTGGTAGTGGAGGATGTAGTCACTACCGGCGGCTCCGTAAAAGAAGTCATATCCCTGATAAAAGAAGTTGGTGGCGAAGTGGTGGCTGTAGCGGCTTTGGTGGACCGAAGCGGAGGGAAAGCGGCCTTTGGAGTCCCGGCTTATTACTTGTTGGACCTACAGGTAGAATCATACTCGCCGGAAGAATGCCCACTGTGCAAAAAGGGTATGCCTGTTGTAAAACCCGGTAGTCGAAAAAATATTTAGTCTAAAAAAATTAAACTGAATAATACAGTATGTGCCCCATTCCCCCTTCTTCGCATAATATAAACAAAGGAGGGGGATTATTTATGGATTGGGCATGGCTCAGGTTTATAGTAAATGTCCTTACAAATGAAGCGGTAATGGAGCCGTTGATTGCCGTTATCCTAGGTTATGGTGTGAATGTATATGCTAAAAACCGTCGTTTCAAAATCATCATGGACGTAACGGCGGATTTAGTTGATTATATTGAAGAAAATTATAAAGAATGGGGCATAAAAGGCAGTGAAAAAATGGATAAATTTCTGGACCTCTTTATAAAAGAGTATAAAAAACAGATGGGTCGTAAACCTAAGGACATAGAGATGGAAACAGCTCGTATCAGAGCTGAAGCCATAGTCCAACGAGCCCGTCGGGCAGAGAGCATCAAAAAACGATAATTTGTTGCAATTAGAATATTAGAGTGATAGAATTTACTTACGTAAAATTGACAGCCTTGCCACTCTAAATATTAAACATTTCTTGATTAGGAGGATCTTATGAAAGACATAAAGACACAAGTCCAGGATATATTAATGGACCTTACCATATCTGCCTTAAATAAAGCCATTGAAGATAATGTCATACAAATTAAGGACATACCCGACTTTTATATGGAGGTTCCCCAAGACAAGGGTCATGGGGATTTTGCCGCCAATATTGCCATGATTCTGGCTAGGGAGGCAAAAATGCCGCCTAGGAAAATAGGTGAGGCCATTGTCGAAAGAATAGACATTAGCAATTCGTTAATCGATAAAGTAGAAGTGGCAGGACCGGGGTTCATCAATTTTTATTTAGTACCTACCTGGGCTAATGATGTAATTTTTTCCGTATTAAAAAACGGTAAAGAATACGGCCGGTTAAAAGCCAAAGACACCCAAAAAGTTCAAGTGGAATTTGTGAGTGCCAACCCTACCGGCCCCATGCACATGGGCAATGCCCGAGGTGCGGCACTGGGAGATGCCTTGGCATCGGTACTCCAAATGGCGGGATTTGATGTCAGTAAGGAATTTTACATAAACGATGCTGGCAACCAAATAGAAAACTTCGGTCTTTCTTTGGAAGCCCGATATCTTGAGCTGTTGGGCCATGAGGGCCAAATTCCCGAAGGCGGTTACCATGGAGAAGATATAATAGAACATATGAAAGATTTGATTGAGCAGGAGGGCGAAAGATTTTTACACATGGACTCTCCAAGCCGTCGATCTTATTTTATTGACTATGCCCTTAAGAAAAACATTCAGCGTATGAAAGACGACTTGAAAAGCTTCGGAGTTCATTTTGATATGTGGTTTTCAGAACAAAGCCTTCATGACAGCGGAAAGGTCAATAAAATAATAGAACTGTTGACCGAACGCGGACATACTTATAAAAAGGACGGAGCACTGTGGTTTAAGGCCTCGGATTTCGGTGCGGCAAAAGATGAAGTGTTGATTCGGGCAAATGGCCTACCTACATATTTTGCATCGGATATTGCTTATCATAAAGATAAATTTGACCGGGGTTTTGATTGGGTAATAGATATTTGGGGGGCAGACCATCACGGCCATATAGCAAGAATGAAAGGGGCTCTCAAAGCATTAGGTTATGATCCGGACAAGCTTACGGTGATTATCATGCAATTGGTCAGACTCTATCGCAACGGCGAGATAGCCCGCATGTCCAAACGCACCGGCCGGGCAGTGACTTTGGTTGATATTGTGGAAGAGGTAGGAAAAGATGCGGCGCGGTTTTTCTTCAACCTGCGAGGCGCCGACACTCATCTTGATTTTGACTTAGACTTAGCTATAAAGCAATCTGATGACAATCCAGTATACTATGTCCAATATGCCCATGCCCGT
>DUNY01000332.1 GCA_012839145.1 Thermoanaerobacterales bacterium | reverse complement strand
TTCCACCCTTCCCCTTGATAACCTCCGGTCACCTCCTTCGGGAAACGGGGAATCGGGTGTTTTGCGATTTCATTATAACCAGGCTCCGCAAAAAACAAAAAAGCCCGGTGATTCCTTTTCGGCAGGACAACCGGGCTTACTTCGCCTAAATTACAGACAAGTTGACTCAAAAGATACATACGGTGACGGCAACCCAAACAAATATCGCCGGACCATATGACCCAATCACTCCAAAACCATGACTACAAAAAACCTGTCGATTTCTCAACAGGTCTGATATTGGCCTACCATGACATGCAAAACGGATTCGGAAAAAGCCATTATTGACAGTGTTATTCAGAATTTCTGCTGTTACAGTGGGAAAATATTGGAGCGCTTTACACACTCTGAAATGCCTTGGCTGAAAACTCGTAGCAATCTACCTGCCGATGCACATTCTAATCGTATAATAAGTAAAGAACCTATCGGCGAGTATTTTACTGCTGTTAAGCAAAAGTACAATATGTTAGTACCTAATGCATCGAGAACTATGCTCAGATTATGTTTAACAGATCAATTAAAAGTTGACGAAAATGAGTAAAGTAAAGTAGTATGGGGGTACGGCGGTGTCAAAAAAGATATATTTACTAGCACCCTATGATGAGATTGAAAACCAAGCACGGAACTTGAGACATAATACAGAATGATATATTAACGTTAGTTTTAAAAAAAGAAAAAACAAAAATTGGTGAGTTTGAAAAAAATTAATGATTTAGATGTTTATATTAATTATGTTCCGATAGTTATCAATGATGAGACTCTGGGTTCAGTAATAATTTTTCAAGATGTAACAAAAATACAAAAATATGAACAGAGAACCAGAAGTTATCTGAATGCGAAAAAGCATGTGTACAACAAATTTGAATGGGGTGAACAGATGAAGAAAGTTACATTAAATTATGGCAAATCCAACAAAGAACTTAGCATTCCCGAAAAAAACCTGTATGAAATCTTGACTCCGATGGACTTAGAAAAAGTAGCAGATGATAGTGGAGAAGTACGGAATGCTTTGAATAACCCCATAGGAAGTGTTCCGTTAAAAGAGACGGCTCAGGGCAAAAAAAATGTAATTATTTTAGCAAGTGATATAACAAGACCATCCCCTTCCCACATTCTTTTACCTCCAATTATTGAGGAATTAGTGGAAGTGGGAGTTGATTATGATAATATTACTATAGTTTTTGGTTTAGGCTATCATAGAAAACATACTGAAGATGAAAAAAAGAAACTGGTAGGGGAAGAAATCTACAATAAAGTAAAATGTTTAGATCATGATATAGACGATTGCTTATATTTGGGGACTACTAAAAGAGGTGTTCCTGTAGAAGTATTTAAGCCTGTTGCCAAGAAAGATTTATTAATTGCCACCGGAAATCTTGAATTTCATTATAAAGCAGGTTATAGTGGCGGGTATAAGGCCCTGCATCCCGGGGTATGTAGTAAACGAACCATAGAAACAAATCATAAAATGATGATACAACCGGGAACAATGCCCGGTAAAGCTGATGGCAACCCTATGAGAGAGGATATAGAAGAAGCCGGTCAAATAGCTGGAGTTGACTTTATTGTAAATGCGGTGCTAAATAACAATAAAGAGATTGTAAAGGTTGTAGCCGGAGATCCAATAAAAGCACACCGTGAAGGCACAAAATATATCGATAAAATGTATAAACGGGTAATCGGTGAAAAAGCAGATATCGTAGTAGCATCTTGCGGTGGATACCCGAAAGATATTAATTTATATCAGGCACAAAAGGGTTTAGATAATGCAAGTTTTGCCGTAAGGGACGGAGGAACTATAATTCTTTTAGCCGAGTGCAGGGACGGACTAGGAGAAAAAACTTTTGAAGATTGGATGCTCAAGGCAAAATCCCCCCATGAACCGGTGGAATGGATAAAGAAAGACTTCATACTCGGCGCTCATAAGGCAGCCTTTATATGTGCAGTCCTAGAGAGAGCCAAGGTATATCTTATATCCAGCTTGGACGAAGACTTTACAAAAGAAATATTCTTTACCCCTGCTTCCTCAGCTCAGGCAGCATTGGATGAAGCTTTATCCCAGTACGGTGACAAGGCAAAAGTCTTAGTATTAACAAATGCCAACTCCACAGTACCATACGTTGAATAATATAACCAACATTTGATAAAAAAGGAGATAGGTGAACTTATGGATTTAAAAGAGCAAGCCTTAAAACTACATAGTGAAAAGCAGGGGAAAATTGAAGTTATTAGTAAAGTGAAGTTAGAAAATGCAAAGGATTTGAGCCTTGCCTACACTCCCGGTGTAGCTGAACCCTGCAAAGAAATCCACAAAGATCCAAAACTAATATACGATTATACATCAAAGGGGCGTATGGTAGCTGTTGTCACAGATGGTTCGGCGGTACTGGGGCTTGGTAATATAGGGGCAAAGGCCGGCCTTCCCGTAATGGAAGGTAAAGCAGTATTGTTTAAAAACTTTGCCAATGTCGATGCATTTCCCATATGCCTGGATACCCAGGATACTGATGAGATAGTAAAAACCGTAAAGCACCTAGCCCCTGTTTTTGGAGGAATTAACCTAGAGGACATCGCAGCTCCTAAATGTTTTGAAATAGAAAGGCGTTTAAAGCAAGATCTCGATATACCCGTCTTCCATGATGACCAGCATGGCACGGCGGTGGTAGTTTTAGCAGTAATAATTAATGCTTTAAAGGTAGTAAAAAAAGAAATGAAGGACGCAAAAGTAGCTATAAGTGGAGCGGGAGCAGCCGGAGTAGCTATATCCAAACTTTTATTAAATGCCGGGGTAGCAGATATCATCGTATGTGACAGTAAAGGCATAATATCAAAACACCGTGACAATTTAAATGAAAGTAAAGAAGAACTTGCCAAGATTACAAACAAACAAAACATCAAAGGAAGCCTTGCCGATGCCATGAAGGGTGCTGACATATTTATCGGTGTTTCAGGTCCGGGAACAGTGAAAAAGGAAATGGTAGCTACTATGGCAAAAGACTCTATAGTTTTTGCCATGGCAAATCCTGTGCCCGAAATTTATCCTGACGAAGCCAAAGAGGTAGGAGCTAAGGTTGTTGGAACAGGTAGGTCGGATTATGCAAATCAAGTAAATAATGTTTTGGCATTCCCGGGAATTTTCAGAGGTGCACTGGAAGTCCAAGCAATAGATATCAGTGAAGAAATGAAGCTGGCAGCAGCTAACGCTATTGCATCCTTAGTATCTGATGAAGAACGTACACCCGACTATTGTATTCCCGGTGCTTTTGATCCAAGAGTCGCTGCTCATGTAAGTTGTGATGTAGCAAAGGCAGCCATGGAAACAGGAGTTGCAAGATTAAAAATCGATGCTGAAAAATTGAAAGCTACGATGTTAAATGAATAATTGGGGACGGGGTACAATTATTCATTTCTTTAAATGTTGAAAGCACGTTAAAAGGACTTATCATGTTCCTCGGCCGCTTTTTTTGTGGCTGAGGAGTTTTTTTAAGTAAAGCATTATGTGAACGAGAATTGAATTGGTTGACAGAATAAATTTCAGAACTCCAGCGGGAACTACCTTGAAAACAAAAATTATTTTGGCCTCCACTAGAAGTACATTGATTTTTATTAACGCAAATCCTATAATAAAAGGGCAGAAAATAAAGAGGAATGATATCGTTGAAAATAAAAGTGACTCCCGAAGATTTCATAGTAAAAGAACTAATGGACCTAGAACTCAAGGATGATGGGGCATACCGCATATATCAATTGGAAAAACGCCATTGGAATACCATGGACGCGCTCTTGGCCATTGCCCGGCAAAATAAAATGCCCATGGCCAAAATAGGATACGGAGGCAGAAAAGACCGGCATGCCGTTACATATCAATATATCTCTGTGCCCAGGCAGTATGACCTTTCCTTTAATATGTCAAATATCAATCTTACCTTTGAGGGTTTTGCCGACGATTACATGTCTTCGACCGTATTAAAAGGAAACTACTTTGAGCTTACAATCAGGAAAATACCCATGGAACAAAAATCATCCATTGAGAAACGTATTGGTGAAATTGACCGGTATGGTTTTCCAAACTACTTCGACGACCAACGCTTCGGCAGTGTGATAAATAAAGAAGAGTTTTTAGCTGAGAGAATTATAAAGAAGCATTACAAAGGGGCTTTGAAACTCTACTTCACCACTATATACTCAGGAGACAGAAGGGAAGAGAAGCAAAGAAAAAGAGCAATAAAAGAGCAATGGGGTAACTGGCAGGCCATCGCTCCCCTGTGCCGCACTGCGGCAGAAAGGGATATTGCCAAGATTCTTTCCGAGGGAGAAAGTAAAAATCAACTGGTAAAAGCCCTCAATGCCATCCCAAAAGAGCAACTTTCCATGCATTTTTCAGCTTACCAAAGCTTTATGTGGAATCAAAGCCTGGAACATATACTACTTCAACATATAAACAACCCCTTTAAAGTTAAGGGAAATATAATAGATTATTGTTTCTATCAAACTCTTGAAGAAAATACCTTCAAAAAACTCAAAGAGCTCTTGATTCCCACAGTGTCCTACAAAATTCCCGGGAATCCGGAAGTAACCCGGGTAGTTGGAGAAGTTCTGTCCAAGAGAGACATAAAACCATCTGACTTTAACCTGACTAAAATCCGAAAATCCTTCTTCAAATCCTTCTTCCGCCCGGCCATAATGTTTCCTATAGGGCTAAGTCACAAATGTGACAACAACCCCGTCCCCTTGACACCATTTGAAGAAGACGACATTTACCGGGGATATCTTAAACTGAAGCTCAAGTTCACCCTACCCCCCGGAAGCTTTGCCACCATGCTGGTAAAAAGCTTATGAATAATTGGGGACGGAGGAAAATTATTCATCCCAATCAGAATATTTGGGGACGGAGGAAAACTATTCATTCCAAATCATAGGGTGACAGGATACAGTTTTCTGTCACCTTTGCCATATAATCCGTTGGCCCTATAACCCGAACAAAAAGCGAATATTTGGGCACGTAACAAAGCTGTTCCCTGTTATGTCATACAAATCCCTTGATGGAAAACATTATTTGTGATATTATCGTAAATGACAGAAAATACCGAAAAGAGCTGGTATCATGAGGCCAATGATAAAAATATATGATAATAAAGATGCAATACACTACTTCAAGGAGAATGATATACTCCTTGTTACGGTCTTTGGTTCATACCTCGATGAAAGGTTCATCAAAGGAATCAGTGATATAGATATAGCCATGTTGTTCGAGGAAGACATAGGGATTTTGGATGAGGTTAAGATTATAGATGATTTATCAAAAATACTTAACTTTGAGGATATCGACCTTCTAAACCTTAATAAAGCAAATTTTATGCTTAAGTACAATGCAGTCATAAGAGGCAAAATAATCTATGAGAAAGACAGGAATATCACAGATAATTTTATCGAATCAATTCTCTTTTCTTATCGCCTCCATTATTATAGATACAACAGTATGCAAAAGGAATTTATACAAAACTTAATAGAGGGATGATTATGATAGATAAAAATCGAATAAATTCTAAAATCATCTTTATAAAAGAGAGGCTGTCAGCCTTATCCGAACTTGCAAAGCTCTCGGAAAGTGAGTTCAAAGCAGATAATAGAAATATAGCCAGCGCTTGCTACTGGTTGCAGACCGCGGTTGAATCCATGATAGACGTAGCTCAGCATATAGCTGTGAAGAAAAACTTGATAAGGTCAAAAGATGTTGCCTCGGTGGATTTTTTTGAGGAACTGTATAACGAAGGCGTCATTTCAAAAGAAAGTCTAGAGAAATATCGCCTCATGATAAGATTTAGAAATAGGATAGTCCATCTTTACCAAGAAGTAAGCCAAGATGAAGTTTTTAAGATAATCCTTGATGACTTGGATGACTTCAAAGAGTTTATTAAGGAAATCGGCGAATATGTAAACATCGATGACCTTTGAATATTTAGGGACGTGAATATTTAGGGACGGAGGAAAATTATTCACCCCTTTTTAACCGACAACGAAGCAAAACAGGCCATCGCCACTCCCGATTTGAAAACTTCCTAAAAAACGAACATCAAAACCACTCTGTTGTTAAAAGGGTGGTTTTTTTATATCTCCCCATAAAATCCCATATTTTCCTTATAATTTATCCGCTTTTCATGAATAAACTAGAACAAACTAAAGTTTTTCAAACAGGTGACGATAAGGTGAAAACAGGGTGGCAACAGAACCGTTTCCTGAGATCCTGACATAGGTCATGTCACCCCGCCCGGGTCTGTCAGGGGCATGGCGCCGTAAGGTGTCAACAACCCCGTCCCCATGACACCCAATAACACCCTTATCACCTAAAAGGGAGGTAGAACGCTTGTCAAAAAAAGTTTTAAAGCCGGCCATTGCCGCTGCTTTAATTATTGCAGTGCTTTTTGCCGGGTATATGTGGCGGCGAAATAACAATTCCATAAGAAAGACCACGGCTCAAAATATGGCCACGGCCAAAGTGACCAGAGGGAGTCTGGAAGTAGTTTTAAAAGGCTCCGGCACCCTTTTGCCCATGGAGCAGGAAACCATTAACCTAAAAGTCGACGGCACCGTTAAAAAAGTATATTTCAAAGAAGGAGACATAGTTCAAAAAGGAGATCTGCTCTTTGAACTGGATGACGAGGACCTGGCCATAAGTCTTAAAAAATCCCAACTTTCCCTGGCGCAGCAACAGCTTGCCCTAAAGGACATCCAAGACCAAAGAGAAAAAGCCGTGATTTACGCTCCCGAAGACGGTGTCATTACAGCCGTCAACGTGAAGACCGGGGATTCTGTAAATACCAATACCATATTGACAACAATTGAAGATCGTAACAGGAGCAGGCTCAGAGCTCCTTTCATCTCTTCCCAGATTGAAGAGCTGAAGGTGGGACAAAAAGCGGAAGTTCTGCTGCTCGACTCCCTTTACACCGTTGAAGGCAGAGTGGAAAAAGTAGAAACTGTCGGCGTTCCAATGGTTTTTGGCGGCATATACTACTATGCCACCATAGTCATGGACGGAAATTATTATGTGGAAGGGAAAGATACAAAAGCCCAAGTCCACATTTTGGCTGATAATGCTAAACTACAGGCTCTGGAAGAAGTTCTGATAGAGCCCCATGAAACGGTGGAAATCAAGACCGAAATATCTTCAAAGATAGAAGAGATACATATAGATATAGGGGATCCGGTAAAGAAGGGCCAGAAAATCTTCACCCTTGAGGTGGGTGATATTGATTCAAATATAGAAAAACAATCCCTATCTTTACAGCAGTCCCAGCTTGACCTTGAGTCTAAATTCAATCAAATGGAAAACCTCCTAGTCTATTCTCCCATAGACGGAACAATCATCGAACAAAATGTCCGGGAAGGTGACCTGATCCGGCCGTCTACAAGCAGCAGCTCTTCCAGCGAACCGGCGGCGGTCGTCGTGAATTATTCCAAAATGCAGGTGGTGCTCCCTATAGATGAGCTTGACATAAACAAAGTGGAAGTAGGCATGACCGTTAAAATCACCGCCGAAGCCGTGCCCGGCCAAGTCTTTCATGGGAAGGTGGAAAAGATCGCAGAACAGGGCAAAAGCCAAAACAATGTCTCTACCTTTGATGTGACCATCACTACGGACAAAGTCGCAGGCCTGAAAGCGGGAATGACGGTTGATGCCGAACTTATCGCAGCCAGGAAACAAGATGTCCTAATGCTACCCATATCAGCCATACAGTATCAAAACGGCAAGAGCTATGTGATGACCGCTCAGGGCGAAAGGAAAAACAGGCAAGACAAGTCAAACAACGGCAAAACCCCTC